>NZ_JBFSVE010000032.1:0-61209 GCF_041467715.1 Vibrio sp. 10N.247.311.14 | reverse complement strand
TTTGGACATAAAAAGACCCCCAATAATTGGTGTCCAACTATTGGGGGTCAGTTCAGTTAAGCGGGCCTTTTGTTTCAATTCTTACAGCGAGACCGTTGCCTGTGTCTGTTACTGCATCATTAAGAAAGCAAACAGACCACAACCTAGAATCAGGCGGTAGATAACGAACGGTGTCATGCCCATACGAGAGATAAGCTTCAAGAAAAAGTGGATACAGATGTAAGCACTGATGAAAGACACCGCAACGCCCGTTAGCAAAGTGCCAACATGGATTGGATCACCGCTTGTCACCAACTTAAGACCTAAATAACCACCAGCCAGAGTGATGATTGGGATAGACATCAAGAAAGAGAATCGAGCCGCCGCTTCACGTGTGAAACCAAGGTAAAGCGCCGCGGTAATGGTTGCGCCAGAACGAGACGTGCCCGGAATGATCGCCATTGCTTGAGCAAGACCAATAAACAGCGCCTTTTTCCAACCCGCTTGGTATTCGTCATCGCGCAGGCTTGAGTTCTTGTCCACCCACCATAACAATAGACCAAAGATAATCGTTGTCGTCGCGATCACCCACGCACTGCGTAAGTAAAGCTCAACAATATCTTTCATCAACAAGCCAAAGATACACGCAGGAATCGTCGCGAGAATGATCATCCACGCTAACTTCGCTTCTTTACTACGATCACCTTTAAACACTGAACCAAAGAATGCGCTCAACAGAGAGACCACTTCTTTACGGAAATAGATAACAACAGCTGCCAAAGTACCAACGTGGACAGCGACATCAAAAGCCAAACCTTGATCTTCCCAGCCTAAAACAGCTGAAGGAAGGATTAGGTGTGCAGAACTGGAAATAGGTAAAAACTCTGTAAAGCCTTGCACCAACGCCAATATAAACGCTTCAAAATAACTCATTACTTACCTTAAAAATTATAGTTTTATATCTACGACAGAGAGCGAGTCTAATTGCTGCATCTTCTGCCATATTTCACTGACGGTTCTTCCGTCTTGCGGGATCACTCGCGCAGGACAAAGATCATAAAGCGGCTGTGTTACAAAAGGATATTTGTAGATATCACTGCGTGGTAATTCTGGTTCACACTCAGAAACCTCCTCTCCAAACAGCACAATATCAAGATCGAGTTTTCGATCTTGTAGTTTGTGCGCATCTTGAGAGCGACCCCATTTAAACTCAATTTTACGCAGATGCTGTGAAAATTCAGTCAATGAGAGTGACGTGTCGAGCTCTATCACAAAGTTATAAAACGGATGGCTATTAAAACCCACGGGCTCACAGTGATAGATTTTAGAGCATTTAAGGTTAGTCCCTAACGATTGAAGCTCTGTCCATGCCACCCTTGCATGCTTGTCGCGGTCTATGTTCGTGCCAACACCAACATAGGCTACTGTCATGCTTGACCTCGTTCGATGATCACACCAACGGCTTTTGCTTGTGGCACTGCGCCAGGTTTAGCCAATCGGATTTTAATCCACGGCACAGAGAATTGAGTCATGATCAATTCAGCAACTTCTTCAGCCACACGTTCTACGAGTAGGAATCGGCCATTCGCAATATGGTCAAGCACGGCTGTACTCACTGTCGAGTAATCCAAAGCATCAACCACATCATCACTCTTACCCGCTGGGCGGTTGTCATGAGCCATTTCAATATCAAGCACAAGTTTTTGTTTAATCTCTTGTTCCCAATCGTAAACACCGATCGTTGTAATTACTTCTAGCTGTTCAATGAAAACTTTATCCAGTGCCATGACTTGTCCTTTTAGAGGTCGGATACCCATATAGGGGAAAAAAACGTATTATTTGCGTAATTCGAGATATGATATCAATTACTCTTGGATTGAGCATTATTTTCCCATCGTTAGGCTTATAACCGTTTAAGGAAAGACATGACCCCATTGGCACTAATCATGATCATTGCAGCCTATTTGCTAGGTTCAATCTCTAGTGCGGTCTTGATATGCCGAGTCTTAAGACTTCCCGATCCAAGAACGGTAGGCTCCAATAACCCGGGCGCCACCAATGTACTGCGTGTTGGCGGTAAAGGCGCAGCTGCTGCCGTCCTCCTATGTGACATGCTGAAAGGCACTATCCCTGTCTGGCTTGGCTACTACCTCAAGATCGACCCAATTATTTTAGGGGTTGTCGCAATTGCGGCGTGTCTTGGCCATATGTATCCAATCTTCTTCCACTTCAAAGGTGGTAAAGGCGTGGCAACCGCACTCGGCGCTATCGCCCCAATAGGGTTCGATCTAACCGGAATGATCATGGCGACTTGGTTAGTGGTCGCGTTTTTGTTTCGTTACTCTTCTTTAGCTGCACTGGTTACTGTGCTACTTGCCCCTTTCTACGCTTGGTTAGTCAAACCTCAATACACACTGCCTGTAGCCATGTTGTGTTGTTTGATCGTGTTGCGTCACCATCAGAATATCCGCCGCCTACTCGATGGCAGCGAACCAAAACTCGGACAAAAAAAATCGGCTTAAACTGTCACGTCTAAGCCGAACCATAATATTCAGTATTTAAAGCTTATAGCAGATGTTTATCTAAAAACGTCTTCAGCATTGTGTTCACAAACTCTGGTTGCTCTAACGAGCTAATATGACCTGCGCCAGGAATCACCACTAATTCACTGCCCGTAATGCAATCGTGCATTAGGTATGACTCAAGTACCGGACGTGGTTTATCTTCTTGTCCTACAGCAATCAAAACAGGCAGAGCAAAGTTCTCTACCGATTCAATCATATCGCGACGTCCAAACACCATTCGACCAATTCGTGCCACTTCTTCAGCGTTGTCGCCCTCAAGAGCTGATAACTGCTGAGTAAACCCTTCCACTAAAGCTGGCGTGTTGGTTTGCGTATCATTAGCGAAGAACAGTGGAACAACCGCTTCAACAATTGGCTGAGGAACCGTCTTGGTTTGAGTGATGGTATCTAACATGCTGAAGTACTTTGCGTGAGCAACTTCTGGTTCTAAACCCACAAAAGTATCCATTAGAACCAAAGACTTAATACGTGCAGGTGCAAGTTCCGCTAACTCAGTCCCCCACATACCGCCAACCGATAAGCCAACCACTGAGAATTCTTCGATCTCTAAATGATCAAGCAGAGCCAAAACGTGCTGAGCGTAATCTTTCAAGTTACGCATCGAAGTGGGTGCTGCTTGAGATTCACCATGAGACCAAAGCTCTGGAACAATACAGCGATACTGAGTTTTTAACGCTTCGATCTGCGGCTTCCACATTGCACTATCCCAAAGGTAGCTGTGGCCGAGTACAACAACAGGGCCTTGACCTTCATCTAGGTACGCCATCGATTGATTGTCTACTGTGAACTTGTTCATTTTCTTCCCTAATCTCTATCAGCAATTATTTATCGACATACAGTCGGTAAGCTAGGATATAAAAACGGCCGCACAAGGCGACCGTTTATCGAAACACTATAGTCAATTACGCAATTGGCTCTAGCTGGTCAATAGGCCAACGCGGTGTGGCATGAACAGACAAATCAGCCGTTTCGCCATTCTTTAGGCGCTGCATGCCCGCATAAGCGATCATCGCACCATTATCTGTACAGAATTCTGTGCGTGGGTAGTACACCTCACCACCGACTTTCTTAGCAAGAGCTTCAAGCTCAACACGCAGTTGTTTGTTGGCACTTACACCGCCAGCAATCACTATACGTTTCATGCCCGTTTCAACCAAGGCTCGCTTACACTTGATTACTAAGGTTGCACAAACAGCTTCTTGGAATGCATAAGCGATATCAGCGCGAGTTTGGTCATCATTATCGTTATCGCGAATGGTATTCGCTGCGAACGTCTTCAAACCAGAAAAGCTCATATCTAGACCCGGACGATCGGTCATTGGACGCGGGAACTTAAAACGACCCGGAGTGCCTTTTTCCGCCAAACGAGATAACAGTGGACCACCAGGGTAATCTAAGCCCATCAGTTTCGCGGTTTTATCAAACGCTTCACCCGCTGCATCATCAATCGATTCACCAAGGATTCGGTATTCACCAATACCTTTCACTTCTACCATCATGGTATGGCCGCCAGAAACCAGCAGAGCCACAAATGGGAATGGTGGTGGGTTATCTTCTAGCATTGGCGCAAGAAGGTGACCTTCCATATGGTGAACAGGCACTGCAGGCACTCCCCACGCATAAGCAATACTGCGACCAATCGTTGCACCAACCAGCAGTGCACCCACTAAACCAGGGCCAGCCGTGTAAGCCACACCATCAATGTCTTTCGACGTTAGGTTCGCTTCAGCTAATGCCGCTTTAATAAGAGGAATTGTTTTTTTCACGTGGTCACGTGAAGCTAGCTCAGGTACCACACCACCGTAATCGGCGTGCAGCTTTACTTGGCTATATAATTGATGAGAAAGCAGCCCTTGCTCATCATCATAAATCGCGATTCCTGTTTCATCACAAGAGGTTTCAATACCAATAATGCGCATAATTTTCTCGGCACGCTTTCGTCTAAAATGGGAAATTAGCGCAATATTACCCTGCCTAAGCTCTTCAAACAAATATTGTACAGACTATAATCGACAAAGTGCTTTACAAAGCCACTGTGATCGGATTAAAATTCCGCACCATTTTTGATCAAGCTGGTTAATGGCCAAACGCGAATAGAGAGTTAGCTCGATGGGTAACTTCTCTGATTTGGTACTGAGTAGCCAGCGATAATGAATAACCCCTGAGGTGAAAGGCATATGCCAATAGTTAAAGTACGTGAAAACGAACCGTTCGACGTTGCACTACGTCGTTTCAAGCGCTCTTGTGAAAAAGCAGGTATCCTTTCTGAAGTTCGCCGTCGCGAGCACTACGAAAAGCCAACTACAGTTCGCAAACGCGCTAAAGCAGCAGCTCAAAAGCGTCACGCTAAGAAGCTAGCTCGCGAAAACGCACGTCGCGTTCGCCTGTACTAATAACTTAATCCATAAGGACTGAGTTATGGCTCTTATTGAACAACTCAAAGAAGAGCAAAAATTAGCGATGAAAGCCAAGGACAAACCGCGCCTTGGCACTATCCGCTTAGCTCTTTCAGCAATTAAGCAACGTGAAGTTGACGAACGGATCACTCTGAACGACGACGACATTCTTGCTGTATTAGTTAAAATGGTTAAGCAACGTCGCGATTCTGTTGCTCAATATGAATCAGCAAATCGTCAAGATCTTGCTGACGTGGAAAAAGCAGAAATTACGGTACTTGAAGGCTTTATGCCTCAACCGCTAACTGATGAAGAAGTTATTGCACTACTTGATAGCGCAATCGCCGAAGCTCAACCAGCGGGCATGCAAGACATGGGTAAAGTAATGGCTATCTTGAAACCACAAATTCAAGGGCGTGCAGATATGGGGAAAGTTAGTGGTTTAGTTCGTTCTAAACTCGCTTAATCCCAAATCAAATTGCAACAAGCCGTGCAATCCTTCGGAACGCACGGCTTGTTTGTATCTGTAACCTATTCAAACTATTATTATCCACACTCTCAGTTAGTGCATTTTTCTAAGGTTTTATGGCAGGACACATCCCGCGTAGTTTCATCGATGATCTCCTAGCGCGTCTCGACATTGTCGACATTGTGGACGCACGCGTGAAACTTAAGAAAAAAGGCAAAAACTATGGTGCTTGTTGCCCATTCCACAACGAAAAGACCCCTTCTTTTAGCGTAAGCCAAGAAAAACAGTTTTATCACTGCTTTGGTTGTGGCGTACACGGTAATGCTATCGACTTCATTATGGAGTTCGAACGTCTCGATTTTGTTGAAGCTATTGAAGAGCTAGCCTCTTTCTTAGGGCTCGATGTTCCTAGAGAGCAACGTAGCGGCGAGATATCAACAGCACCAAGAGCCAACAGCGAACAAAAACGTAACCTCTACGATTTGATGGGCGGCATCAGTAATTTTTACCGCTCTCAACTGAAAATATCAGCCAACAAACCTGCGATTGATTACCTAAAGAATCGTGGCCTTTCGGGCGAGATCGTCCAGAAGTTTGGCATTGGTTATGTGGCCGATGAGTGGGACTTAGTTCGTAAGAACTTTGGCCAACAGAAAGAAGCCCAAGACATGCTCGTAACTGGCGGCATGTTAATTGAGAACGATAAAGGTAACCGATACGACCGATTCCGTGGACGCGTAATGTTCCCAATTCGTGATCGTCGTGGCCGTGTGATTGGTTTTGGTGGTCGTGTATTAGAAGACGGCACACCAAAATACCTCAACTCACCAGAAACGCCTATCTTCCATAAAGGTAAAGAGCTTTACGGCCTTTATGAAGTGCTGCAAGCCTACCGTGAACCGCCGCAAATACTTGTGGTTGAAGGTTACATGGATGTCGTGGCACTCGCGCAATATGGTGTCGATTACTCAGTAGCATCACTGGGCACCTCGACAACCGGCGACCATGTTCAAATGTTGTTCCGTCAAACCAGCACTGTGGTTTGTTGTTACGATGGTGACCGAGCAGGTAAAGAGGCCGCATGGCGCGCACTAGAAAACGCACTTGAGTATCTCAAAACCGGTAACACGCTTAAGTTTCTATTCTTGCCCGACGGTGAAGATCCAGACAGCTATATTAGAGAGCATGGCAAAGCCGCTTTTGAACAGCTGGTCCACAATGCGACGCCGCTTTCGACCTATTTGTTCGATAACCTGATTGAAATACACAAGTTAAACTTGGGAACAACCGAAGGGAAATCAGCACTGCGTGCACACGCCAGCGCCTTGATTAATAAAATCCCTGACAGTTACTTCCAAGAATTGCTCGAAAAACTGCTCGATGAGCGAACTGGATTTGATAACCAATTGAGACGTGCGCGTGTTCATACACAGAACCCGACACCTCAACCACATAAAGAGCTGAAGCGCACTCCAATGCGTGAAGTTATCGCTTTGCTTATCCAAAATCCGAGCTATGCTGATATGGTACCGGATTTATCAAGTGTCAAAGGCTTACAATTGCCTGGGCTAAGTTTATTCATCGAAGTACTTGATAAATGCCACGAGCATCCCCATATCAACACAGGCCAATTATTAGAGCATTGGCGACACAATAAACATGAGGCTCTTCTGTCTCGTCTCGCGAGCTGGGAAATCCCCCTCGACGAAGACAATCAAGAAGACATATTTTTAGACTCATTGGACAATATACTTGCCCAGTGCGTTGAAAAACAAATTGAAAACCTGCAGGCCAAAGCAAGAAGCGTCGGTTTATCAGCCGAAGAAAAAAGGGAGCTACTAGCTTTAATGCTAGATCTAAAAGCGTAACCCTGTTTGATTAGTCAGCATTTAATAAATTTGTTAACATAATTGGTTTGCATTTGAGAATGCAACGTCCTTCACCAGACCTGAAGTTGGATATCATCTATGGATCAAAATCCGCAGTCACAGCTTAAATTACTTGTTATTAAAGGCAAGGAACAAGGCTATCTGACCTACGCCGAAGTAAACGACCACCTACCTGCAGAAATCGTGGATTCTGAACAGGTAGAAGACATCATTCAAATGATTAACGACATGGGTATCAAGGTAGTTGAAACTGCACCTGATGCTGATGATCTAGCACTTAATGATGACGATGCCAATATAGATGAAGATGCAGCCGAAGCTGCAGCTGCTGCGCTTTCAAGCGTAGAAAGCGAGATTGGCCGTACTACTGACCCAGTTCGTATGTACATGCGTGAAATGGGTACAGTTGAACTACTGACTCGTGAAGGCGAAATCGACATTGCGAAGCGTATTGAAGATGGTATCAATACAGTTCAACTATCGGTTGCTGAGTACCCAGGCACTATTCCATACATCTTGGAACAGTTTGACCGCGTACAAGCAGAAGAGATTCGCTTAACAGACCTAATCAATGGCTTTGTTGACCCAGACGACGATGGCACAGCTGCGCCAACGGCGACTCACATCGGTTCAGAACTTGCTGAAACTGATCTGGAAGACGAAGACAAAGAAGACGCTGAAGACGACGAGGAAGAGGAAGAAGAAGATACAGGTATCGATCCTGAGCTTGCTCTTGAGAAGTTCACAGCGCTTCGTACTAGCTACCAGAACCGTCAGCTAGCGATCAACGAGTACGGCCATGAAAGCCCGAAAGCAACGCTTGCAACGACAATGATGCAAGACGTATTCAAAGAGTTCCGTCTAACACCAAAACAGTTTGATTACCTAGTAAACGAACTGCGTAACTCTATGGATCGCGTACGTACTCAAGAACGTCTAATCATGCGTCAAACGGTTGAGTACGGCAAAATGCCGAAGAAATCTTTCATTGCTCTATTTACTGGTAACGAATCTAGCGAAGCATGGTTGGATGAAGTTCTTGCTTCAGACAAGCCATACGCAGAAAAGATTAAACGTAACGAGCACGACATCCGTCGCTCTATCCAAAAACTGGATATGATCGAACGTGAAACGTCTCTTACTGTTCAAAGCATCAAAGATATCAGCCGTCGCATGTCTATCGGTGAAGCGAAAGCTCGTCGTGCGAAGAAAGAGATGGTTGAAGCGAACTTACGTCTAGTAATCTCGATTGCTAAGAAGTACACAAACCGTGGTCTACAATTCCTGGATCTAATCCAAGAAGGTAACATCGGTCTGATGAAAGCGGTAGATAAGTTTGAATACCGTCGTGGTTACAAGTTCTCTACTTACGCTACTTGGTGGATCCGTCAAGCAATCACTCGTTCGATTGCCGACCAAGCTCGTACTATCCGTATTCCGGTTCACATGATCGAAACGATCAACAAACTAAACCGTATCTCTCGTCAAATGCTACAAGAGATGGGTCGTGAACCACTGCCGGAAGAACTGGCTGAACGCATGCAAATGCCTGAAGACAAGATCCGTAAAGTACTGAAAATCGCTAAAGAGCCAATCTCAATGGAGACACCAATCGGTGACGACGAAGATTCGCACCTAGGTGATTTCATCGAGGATACAACGCTAGAACTTCCTTTAGACTCTGCAACGGCAACCAGCCTACGCGGTGCAACTAAAGACGTTCTTGCTGGCCTAACACCTCGTGAAGCTAAAGTACTGCGTATGCGTTTCGGTATCGACATGAACACTGACCACACTCTTGAAGAAGTGGGCAAGCAGTTCGACGTAACTCGTGAACGTATCCGTCAGATCGAAGCAAAAGCACTGCGTAAACTTCGTCACCCAAGCCGCTCAGAAACTCTGCGTAGCTTCCTAGACGAGTAATCACACACTTTAGTGCGGTTAGCTTTTAAGCATAAATAAGAAAAGGTGAGCGTTGGCTCACCTTTTTTTTATCCGTGTGATTTAAGTGGCTAAGATGTAAGCGGAATTGCCCCTTATAGTGTCTAGACACCACTGAATGCTTCCCCTATAATCTATGCCCTACGGCCCCTTAGCTCAGTGGTTAGAGCGCACGACTCATAATCGTTCGGTCCCCAGTTCAAATCTGGGAGGGGCCACCAAATTAGAAAAGCCAGAACAGTTCATGCTGCTCTGGCTTTTTGCTTTTCTAAATCTGTACAACTTACGCCCTGCATTTCCTAACCAATAACGAATCATCCCGCACACAATTCCAATTGCCTCTCTGTGACTAAACATACTTTTCTTTTATAAAAAAATCGGCAATATGAGTGTACACAAATCATTCAATAGTTCAGGGAAGAAACATGAAAGACGAAACACTCTCGATTCACTTCGGCTACGAAACTGATCCAACAACCAAATCGGTTGCCACACCTATTTACCAAACCGTCGCTTACGAATTCGATGACGCACAACATGGCGCCGACCTGTTTAACCTTGCGGTGCCAGGTAATATCTACACACGGATAATGAATCCAACCAATGATGTGTTAGAAAAACGCATGGCAGCCTTAGAAGGGGGGATTGCAGGCTTAGTGGTAAGTGCGGGCAGTGCTGCGATCAACTACGCGATTCAGACGTTGGCGCAAATCGGTGACAACATTGTCTCAACGCCTCAGCTTTACGGTGGTACTTACACCCTATTTGCTCACATGTTGCCAAACCAAGGAATTGAAGTTCGTTTTGCTAAAGACGACAAACCAGAAAGCTTAGCGGCACTGATCGATGAAAAAACCAAGGCGATTTACTGTGAAAGTATTGGTAACCCTGCTGGTAATATCATCGACTTAGAACGTGTTGCAGAACTTGCCCACGCACAAGGAGTGCCTGTGATTGTTGATAACACGGTGGCGACGCCTGTACTGTGTAAACCTATCGATTTTGGTGCTGACATCGTGGTGCACTCACTAACCAAATACGTGGGTGGTCACGGTACAACGTTAGGTGGCGTGATTGTCGATTCAGGAAAATTCCCATGGGCAGAGCACAAAGAGCGCTTCCCTGTTTTTAATCAGCCAGAGCCTTCTTATCATGGCGTGGTTTATACCGAGGCATTTGGTGAGGCTGCGTTTATTGGTCGAGCTAGAACGGTTCCCCTACGTAATACAGGTGCAGCACTGTCGCCAATGAATGCTTTCATGTTGATGCAAGGCTTGGAGACATTGTCGTTACGTATGGAGCGACACACAGAGAATGCCTTGAAAGTGGCAGAATACCTCAGCCAACACGAAAAAGTCAGTTGGGTAAGCTACGCTGGTCTGCCTAGCTCAGAATTCTACCCGCTTGCTGAAAAATACATGCAGGGTAAGCCATCGGCTATTCTATCTTTTGGTTTAAAAGACGGTTATGAAGCCGGTGTTCGCTTCTATGATGCACTGCAAATCTTCAAGCGCTTAGTTAACATTGGCGATGCGAAATCTCTCGCTTGTCACCCAGCTTCGACGACACACCGTCAACTAAGCGAAGCTGAACAGAAACAAGCCGGTGTATCACCGGAGATGATTCGCCTATCAGTAGGTATCGAGCACATTGACGATATCTTGGCTGACCTAGAGCAAGCACTGAGCGCTTAATGACGCTACAGCTAGCTCTAACACTGATCGTTAACTAACAGACATAAAAAAGCCCATCACAGGATGGGCTTCTTATTATCTATATCTTAGGTAAGCTGTCGATTACTCAACTGTTACCGCTTTCGCTAGGTTACGAGGTTGGTCAACGTCGGTACCTTTTATTAGTGCGACATGGTAAGACAGCAGCTGCATCGGTACTGTGTAGTAGATAGGCGCTGTTACTTCACTTACGTGAGGCATCTTGATGATCTTCATGTTCTCATCGCTTTCAAAGCCCGCATCTTCATCAGCGAATACGTAAAGTAGACCGCCACGAGCACGCACTTCTTCAACGTTCGATTTCAGCTTCTCTAGCAAGTCGTTGCTTGGTGCAATAACGACTACAGGCATATCTGCATCGATAAGAGCCAAAGGACCGTGCTTAAGCTCACCAGCTGCGTATGCTTCTGCGTGGATGTAAGAGATCTCTTTCAGTTTAAGAGACGCTTCCATCGCGATTGGGTAGAACTCACCACGACCCAAGAACAGTGTGTGATGCTTATCAGCAAAATCAGGTGCCAGTGCTTCAATTTCTTTATCGAACGCTAATGCTTTCTCGATATCAGCAGGCAGTTGGTGAAGTGCTTGAACGATTTCCGCTTCTTTTTCTTCATTGATACGACCTTGTAGACGACCAATTGACGTTACCATCATCAGCATCGCTGCTAGTTGAGTTGTGAAAGCTTTAGTAGAAGCAACACCGATCTCTGTTCCTGCGCGAGTCATGAAGGCAAAATCAGATTCACGAACCAGTGAAGAACCCGCAACGTTACAGATAGTCATTGCAGACATATAACCCTTCTCTTTTGCAAGACGAAGTGCAGCAAGCGTATCCGCAGTTTCACCAGATTGAGACAGAGTCACCAATAGGCTGTTCGGACGAACAACGAAATCACGGTAACGGAATTCAGAAGCAATCTCTACGTCACAGCTTACGCCAGCTAGAGATTCAAACCAGTAACGCGCTGCCATGCCTGAGTTGTAAGACGTACCACATGCGATGATCTGCACGTGTTCAACCTTGCTTAGGATCTCTTCAGCTTTAACGCCGATCGCGTTAGTGATAACCGAAGTGTCAGAGATACGGCCTTCCATTGTATTGATCAGCGCTGTTGGCTGCTCGAAGATCTCTTTCTGCATGAAGTGGCGGTATTGACCTTTGTCACCTGCGTCGTGTTCAGCGTTTGACTCAACGATTTCACGCTCAACACGCTCACCCGCTACATCAAATACCGTAACATCACGACGAGTTACCTCAGCAACATCACCTTCTTCTAGGTACATGAAGCGACGAGTTACGCTCAGTAGCGCCAGTTGATCAGAAGCAAGGAAGTTCTCGCCGACACCAAAACCGATAACGATCGGGCTACCAGAACGAGCTACAACGATACGGCTAGGATCTTTACGATCAACCGCAACCGTGCCGTACGCACCGTCTAATTGTTTTGCTGTTTTCTGTAGCGCTTCAACCAAAGAAGCTGAAGTGCGAAGTTCCCACTCAACTAAGTGAGCAATAACTTCTGTATCCGTTTGTGAAGTAAATACGTAACCACGCTCTTGCAGCATAGCGCGCAGTGCTTCGTGGTTTTCGATAATGCCATTGTGTACAACGGCAATATCACCAGACATGTGTGGGTGTGCGTTCGCTTCAGACGGCTCACCGTGTGTCGCCCAACGTGTATGAGCGATACCTGTACCACCAATCACTTGTTGCTCTTCTACTGCGTCAGCTAGCTCTTGTACTTTACCTAGGCGGCGTACACGAGTTAGGTTAGATTCAGTATCGACTACAGCGACACCAGCTGAATCGTAGCCACGGTATTCTAGACGACGAAGGCCTTCTACTAAAATTTCAGCTACATCACGCTGTGCTACTGCACCAACAATTCCACACATAGTTTCACTCCATCAATTTTGTTTTATTCCTATTGGCAGCAAGCAAAGGCCAAATCTTCATTAAGATCAATTATAGGAAGGTAAATGCATAATACTTAAATTTGTTTTTACGCTGGATCGGTCAGGATCACTCGAACATCATGTGATTCGATACTTGCTTTGGATTCTTCGCCTAAGTCTGTATCGGTAATTAAGATGTCAATGTGTTCCCATGCCAGCTCTAAGTTCGGGATCTTTCGTCCCACCTTTTCCGACTCAACCATCACGATCACTTCTCGTGACACTTCAGCCATTACTTTGCTCAGGCCAACCAGTTCGTTAAACGTGGTTGTGCCTCTATCGAGGTCGATACCATCAGCCCCAATAAATAGTTGGTCAAAATCGTAAGCACGAAGTACCGACTCTGCAACTTTGCCTTGGAAAGAGTCCGAATGGGTATCCCAAGTGCCGCCAGTCATTAATAACGTCGGCTCGCTTTCAAGCTCATTAAGCGCATTAGCAACGTGCAATGAGTTGGTCATAACAACCAAGCCACGCTTAGCATTAAGCTGCTGAATTAGAGCACCGGTCGTACTGCCACTATCGATCACGATGCGGTTATGGTCGCGAATTAAATCTGCAGCGGCTTTTGCCAATGAAATCTTTCGAGTCGAAACTTGTTGACCCAGCTCTTCGTTGACAACCTCTTTCGGTAACGAAATCGCACCACCATAACGGCGTAAAAGCTGACCGTTTTTCTCTAAAGACGCCAAGTCCTTTCTAATAGTGACTTCTGAGGTTTCGAACTTAGCGGATAATTCATCAACACTAACCTCCCCTTTTTCATTCACTAGGTTAGAAATTGCATGTCTTCTGAGTTGGGTGTTTCGTTTCGACATTTAAAAAAGGCCACTAAGTTTCGATGTGAAACATATTATAGTTACAACGAAACTATTTAGTCCATTTATTTTGATCCAAAAAATTAATAAATAGCGATAAAACCTTGTCCTAAGACAATTGTTAAGCAGTGATATTGAACTCATTAGGTGGTAGAATCCGCACCCGAAAAGAAAAAAAATTACAAAACTGACTGTTATTTTTTTGCAACTTACCCCCTATATAGTGGGGTAAGTCACAGAAAACCGATATTGAATCAAAATCTTTTAGTCATAAAATGACTAAAATTGATGAAAGACTTACAACTCTGAAGGACATATTGGAAGTCCCGCGCTTTTACACAACAGGCACAAAATGTTGATGTAGCGGACCAATCTTCAGAACTTAAATAAATTTCAAATTGTAACAATACTTACCGGAGAGTACCTTCCATGAAAAAGACCAAAATCGTATGTACGATTGGCCCTAAAACTGAATCTGTAGAGAAGCTAACTGAACTAGTAGATGCTGGCATGAACGTTATGCGTCTTAACTTCTCTCACGGTGATTTCGCAGAGCACGGCACTCGTATCGCGAACTTCCGTAAAGTAATGGAAAACAAAGGTGAGCAACTTGCTATCCTTCTAGATACTAAAGGTCCAGAAATCCGTACTATCAAACTTGAAGATGGTAACGACGTAGATCTAGTAGCTGGTCAAGAGTTCACTTTCACAACTGACGCAACAGTTGTTGGTAACAAAGACGTAGTAGCAGTAACTTACCTAGGTTTCGCTAAAGACCTAACAGCAGGTAACACTATCCTTGTTGATGACGGCCTAATCGAAATGGAAGTTATCGCAACAACAGAAACTGAAGTTAAGTGTAAAGTTCTTAACAACGGTGCTCTAGGCGAAAACAAAGGTGTTAACCTTCCTGGCGTTTCTGTTCAACTTCCTGCTCTTTCTGAGAAAGACAAAGCTGACCTTAAGTTTGGTTGTGAGCAAGGCGTAGATTTCGTTGCTGCTTCTTTCATCCGTAAAGAAGAAGACGTTAAAGAAATCCGTGAGCTTCTAAACGCTAACGGCGGCGAGAACATCCACATCATTTCTAAGATTGAAAACCAAGAAGGTGTAGATAACTTCGATTCAATCCTTGAAGCTTCTGACGGCATCATGGTTGCTCGTGGTGACCTAGGTGTTGAAATCCCAGCTGAAGAAGTAATCTTCGCTCAGAAGATGATGATCGAGAAGTGTAACCGTGCACGTAAGATGGTTATCACTGCAACTCAAATGCTTGACTCTATGATCAGCAACCCACGTCCAACTCGTGCTGAAGCGGGTGACGTTGCGAACGCAATCATGGATGGTACTGATGCAGTAATGCTTTCTGGTGAAACTGCTAAAGGTAAGTACCCAGTTGAAGCTGTTACTATCATGGCTCAAATCGCGAACCGTACTGATTCAGCTCTTAAAGCTGAGCTAGGTTCTCGTCTAGACAGCCCACGTCTACGTATCACTGAAGCAGTATGTAAAGGCGCTGTAGACACAGCAGAGAAGCTAGCTGCTCCTCTAATCGTTGTTGCAACTGAAGGCGGTAAATCTGCACGTTCAGTACGTAAGTACTTCCCAACTGCAAACATCCTAGCTCTAACAACTAACGAAAAGACAGCTGCACAGCTAGTTCTTACTAAAGGTGTTAAGCCAGTTCTTGTTGACTCTATCGAGAACACAGACGCGTTCTACATCAACGGTAAAGAAATCGCTCTACAATCTGGCCTAGGTAACAAAGGCGACATCGTAGTTATGGTTTCTGGTGCTCTAGTAGCTTCTGGTACTACAAACACGGCATCTGTTCACGTTCTATAAGAATGAACCGATTCGCATAAAATATAAAAGAGGGCTTCGGCCCTCTTTTTTTATGAAACAAAATCTTGCCTAACTTTTCAGTACGCTGTATTATCAATCACAATAGAACTACGTACTGTTAACCTCCAACTGACTCTTTCTAAGAGACGGATTAGCAGACTAGAAATCATATATAGATGAGGTTTGTAATGTCTAGTCCTACGCTCACTGACAAAGTATCAAAGATGATTCGCCAAGATATTCTTAATGGTGAGTTAACCCCAGGCCAAAAGCTTGTTGTTGCTGATCTAAAAGCACGCTACAACGTTGGCGCATCCCCTATTCGCGAAGCCTTGGTACAGTTATCTTGGAGCAAATACGTAAAGCTAGAGCCACAAAAAGGCTGCTGGGTATCTCCTGTATCAAAGAAAGAACTGAATGACCTATACGAAAGCCTTCGTGTTGTATCATCGGTTCTGCTTAAAAAAGCGATTGCAGCAGGTGATGAGAGCTGGGAACTGGATGTACTAACGTCTTACCATAAACTATCGCGAGTACAGTACGTATCTGAAGAGTTTGACTGTGTAGAATGGGAAGAGCGCCACCAGCAATTCCATGTCGCACTGCTTGAAGGTGCAGATTCAGAGAACATGTTTAAGTTCTTTGATGACCTAATTAACCAAGTGAAACGTTACCGCTTCCTCGCTATGTCTGCAGAAAGCGCATCAGATGATCTGTTCAATATTGATGAACACGAAATGATCATGAAACTAGTACTGTCTAAGAATGTAGAACAAGCGACTGAACTGCTTGATCAACACCTGCTAGGTTCAATGAAACGAATTGAAGAAGTTATCGAAGCGGCATAACGCTAAAGTAGCTTCTAACCAAATAAAAACGGAGCCCAATGGCTCCGTTTTTTGTTTCCAGTATTACGACTGAACTACCACCCAAAAAACTCTTTGTGATGAGTATTGAGTAGCACAACCATAGGTAAAAAATACAAAGCACTCAATTGAAAGCCAAGAATGGCTAATGTGCCTATGGTTAACCTCACTAAAAAATCGACAAACATACCACGCCTCTTTTAACCAGACTGTATGATCCCCAAACTCTTGCTCCAGCTAACCTAATTCTACTGCTGCCTTTCAAACCATTGAAAAGGCTAGCTAATCAGTTGAATTAAGTTAACGGTGTCATCCTTTTACATCTGGTAAACACTCTATTTATTACACCGTTAAGCACGATGTAATCTGAAGCAAGGTAGTTTACTTATTGTTCATTTTAGCTCAAATTTCCACCAGCATTAGACTTTAGTCTAACTGTATAGATTTTGTGACATAGGTCGCTCAAAAGTGAGATTCCTAATAAAAAGAGGGGAAGGAAAAAGGAGTCGGGCCGCGACTTGAAGAGGTGAAGGAAATAGAAGACAGGACTAGATAGAAGCGAACCTAAGCGACATCATCGTAGCTAGGACACATAGAGACCGTATTACGACCAGACGATTTAGATTCGTAAAGCGCAACATCGGCACACTTGTATGAGCGAGTACTGTTACTTGTTAAATCAGTAAAGCCAACACTCACCGTTACCTTAGTTCCGGCTGCCAGTTCAATCTCTATTCGCAAGCGATCCAATACGCGCTTTGCTTCTGGCAGAGACGTGTGTGGCATCAAGAGTGCAAACTCTTCTCCTCCGACACGTGCAACAAAGTCCGTCCCACGAAGGCTATCTTGCAGAAGTTTAGCAACACCAGCGATCACACGGTCACCTTCGTCGTGGCCAAGCTCATCATTGATTCGCTTGAAGTTATCGATGTCCACCAAGGCTAAGCAGGTGGTCGCTTCGATCGGGTAACGCTCAACTAAGCGAGAATAGTAGGCCAGCTGCTCTTCGAATTTTCGTCGGTTCCAGAGATTACTCAAAGAGTCACGTTCACTTAAGATCCTCAAACGTACCTCAAGCTCCTTCCTTACGGAAATATCAACCAACGAGGTGATGTAGTAACTGACTTTGCCTGAATTGTTTTTGACCGCATGCACTCGCATGATCGCAGTAAAAGGAATACGCAGCTTGTTCTTACACTGAACCTCCCCTTCCCATACTTCTTCTTGCTCTAAATGACTCCAAATAGCCGAGCTTGAGAGCACTTGGTCGGTATTCTCAAGCAGCAACTGCAATGCATTTTGACCGATCACCTGTTTTTTGCAGTACCCAGTCATGTTCTCAAATTCGTTGTTGATCATCATTGTGCGGTGCTGCTTGTCAGAGATCATCACTGCCGACATACCATTCAATGCGGCGCGTGCCAATTTACTCTCTAGGCTTCGGCGTCGGCAGTGCGTCACCAGGTAAGCAAACGGGAAAGCGAATATCAGCACCGTAATCAGAACAATGATCTCTTCATGGGCCAAATCATCTAGATCACGCTCAGCCCGATCCATCAGTTGCTTTTGATTAAGTTGAATCAGTAAATGGACCTTTTGACTGTTCGCGAGCATAACCGTGTTAAAGGCAAACAAATTACCATCTTCAAAAACGTATCCCACCTGATCATTGGAGATCGCATCCCACGTCTTCGGCGCGATATTTTTCAGGTTATAGCCTTTTCTTTCAGGAATAGAGTCTCCGAACAACTTACCGCTGTTGTTACTCGCGATGAAGTAACCCGCGTCATTGAGAACTTCTGCTCTAAGATCGTTATCTGGTGAAAAGCTCAGACGCGACGATAAGCCCCATACATCAAGATTGATGACGAGGTAGCCTACTCTTTCGTCAGGGGTTTCTACTGGGGTAAAGACACGGATTACCGGCGAATAAGGGAAGGTGACTTCACCATGCTCAGTTTCAAGCTCAATACCCCAACCGCCAATCTGTTCGGCTTCTAGTTTTTGAGCGTATTGGAAGTAGTTAGAATCCGACCTATCTTGCAGCTGTTGAGGAAACGTCACTCTACCGGTATCAGAGGAATAGTTAACACGCACCAATTCTTTGCCAGTGACATCCAACAGATGGATTTGTGTATACCACTTCTGGTTCACGAGAACAGATTGCCAGACCTCTTCAAGTAGATGTTTGGTTTGGTCTGAGGGAGAAGAAGCAAAGTTAACCAAGCTCTGGCTATGACTGAGTAGCTCCATGACCGAGACTAACTGAGTCTTGAGAAGATCATAATCTCGCTTGGCATACACTAACTGATGAACGGCTTGCTTAGCCGAGTAGTCAAAGCTCTGCTGTTTTACTTCTTTGTAACGCTGCAAATAATACAGACATACTGCAGAAGACAATATGATAGAGATAATCAGCAATGTAATTATTGATTTTTTATTTCGCATTGCTAACTCAGATGAATGGAAGTGCAGCGCGGGATTATAGCACTCTATAAAATTAACAAAATAAAAGCCGCTTAAAAAAGCGGCTTTTAAGTTATTTTTTAAAGACTTATCGTCTAGGCTTTCAACGCACGTTCGCCTCGTGCGATGCCAACAACACCACTTCGAGCAACTTCAAGCACTTCCGTCACTTCAGACAGTGCCTGAATGAAGGCATCCAGTTTCTCGCTAGTACCCGCCATTTGAACCGTATATTGAGAAGCCGTGACATCAACAATCTGACCACGGAAGATATCCGCTGTGCGCTTCACTTCCGCACGAGCAAAGCCGCTCGCACGTACTTTTACCATCAACAGCTCACGTTCAATATGCTCAAGCTCAGACACTTCTTGTACTTTAAGTACGTCGATTAGCTTATGTAGCTGTTTCTGAATCTGCTCAAGCTGCATTTCGCTCGAGTTAGTAGTGACGTTCAAACGAGACAGCGTCGGATCATCGGTTGGAGATACGTTCAAAGACTCGATGTTGTAGCCACGTTGAGAAAACAAGCCAACCACACGAGAAAGCGCACCAGGTTGGTTTTCCATTAGTAGTGAAATAATGTGTCTCATATTATGTTCTCTCCGTTTTGCTTAGCCACATGTTATCCATACCCTCGCCTTTGATCTGCATTGGGTATACGTGCTCGGTGTCATCCACACTAATATCGACAAATACCAAACGGTCTTTCATCGCTAGTGCTTTTTCCAAACCTGATTCCAGTTCATCCGGAGATGAAATGCGCATACCAACGTGGCCATAAGCCTCAGCGATAGCAGCAAAATCAGGAACAGAGTCCATATATGAGTTAGAGTAACGGCCTTGATAAACAATGTCTTGCCACTGTTTTACCATGCCTAGGAAACGGTTGTTAAGGTTAATAATCTTAACAGGAATATTGTATTGCAGCGCAGTCGACAGCTCTTGGATATTCATTTGAATACTGCCGTCACCGGTTACCACAACCACCTCTTCATCTGGCTTAGCAAACTTAACGCCCATACCAGCAGGCAGGCCAAAGCCCATCGTGCCTAGACCACCAGAGTTAATCCAACGACGTGGCTTGTTAAACGGGTAGTATAAAGCAGCAAACATTTGGTGTTGACCTACGTCAGAAGCAACATAGGCATCGCCATTGGTTACTTTATGCAGTGTTTCAATTACTTGCTGTGGTTTGATGCGCTCAGACGATTTCTCGTAAGCTAGGCAGTCACGCTCTTGCCACTGCTTGATTTCACTCCACCAGCTTTCAATCGCTTCTGCATCGTTAGTGCCGCCTTGCTCAACGAGCAAGTTCACCATGCTCTCTAGAACCTTTTCAGCAGAACCTACAATCGGTAGATCCACTTTTACGTTCTTAGAGATCGAAGATGGGTCGATATCAATGTGCATGATCTTCGCATCAGGGCAGTACTTATCTAGGTTATTAGTCGTTCGATCATCGAAACGTACGCCAATACCAAAGATCAAATCCGCATTGTGCATCGCCATATTGGCTTCATATAAACCATGCATGCCTAACATACCCAAAGAGTTCTTATGGGTGCCAGGGAAAGCGCCAAGCCCCATTAGGGTGCTTACCACAGGTAAATTCAGTGCCTCTGCTAATTTTAACAGCGGCTTATCTGCCTCAGAAATAACCGCACCACCACCGACATAAAGTACCGGCTTCTTCGCTTCAAGAAGGGCTTTTAGCGCCTTTTTGATCTGACCTTTATGACCCGTAACCGTTGGGTTATACGAACGCATTTTGAGCGTTTCTGGGTATTCATAAGGAAGCTTGATTTGTGGGTTTAAGATATCTTTCGGCAGATCAATAACCACAGGACCGGGACGCCCTGTCGTTGAAATATAGAATGCTTTTTTAACGACTTCAGGGATATCTTCCGCTTTCTTTACTAAGAAGCTGTGTTTAACGATCGGGCGTGATACACCCACGATGTCACACTCTTGGAAGGCGTCATTACCAATGAGGTTATTTGGTACGTTACCAGAAATAACAATCATTGGGATTGAGTCCATGTAGGCGGTTGCAATACCAGTAACGGTATTGGTCGCACCTGGACCAGAACACACAAGTACTACACCCGGTTTACCGGTAGAACGAGTATAGCCATCTGCCATGTGGGTAGCGGCTTGTTCGTGTCGCACTAATACGTGTTTAATTTCAGCAGTTTTAGCATGCAACGCATCGTAGATATCAAGTACAGAACCACCTGGGTAACCAAAGATTTGTTCTACACCCTCTTCAATTAGAGACTGCACCACCATCTCAGCGCCGGATAACATTTCAGCGCCGGATGACATGGCTGTTTCAGGTTTTGTTGTCATATTGCTCTCCTCACCAGTTTCCAATCATATTTGGTGAACATGTTGGGCTGGTTTTTCATAGTCTAGGGCTTATTCGTAGCCTAATTCGAAATACTTCCACTTTTTCGGCTATGGCTGTCTGTCGTGATAACAACAAACAGTAATACGAAACAACTTTAACGCTTTATTATCATCTGGTCTAACACCTGTTATTCGGCAACTGTGCCAAAAAACCAACTATTAGCTCAAAGCATTAAATAAAACCCAACTCAGCCCCCCACGCCAGGTTTAAACACTAGTTAGCGAACAAAAAAAAGCACTTAATATTTTAATAGATCGCTATTTATCGATAAACCGCGAGCTTGCTGGTGTGCGCTTTCGCACATTGTGCTGTGTCATTAGATACAAAAAATCCCCCTAAAAATGCAATCACATTCGTAGGGGGATTTTTAAACAACTGAAAATTTATCTCAGTAGAAAACTACTTATCTTTCGACTTTTCAGTGTACATTTCTTCGATTTCGTCTTGATACTTATCGTTGATAACCTTACGGCGCAGTTTCTGGGTCGGCGTCAGTTCGCCATCATCCATAGAAAACGCTTTTGGCAGTAGCTTGAACTTCTTCACTTGCTCAAACTTCGCGAGCTCTTGCTGTAGGTCATTCACACGCTTTTCTAGCATCTCGACGATTTGGTGGTGCTTAACAAGTTCAACGCGATCGTGATACTTGATATTAAGCTCTTTGGCGTACTCTTCTAGCGAGTCATAACAAGGAACAATCAGCGCAGAAACGAATTTGCGTGTATCAGCGATAACAGCAATCTGTTCGATAAAGTGATCTTTACCAATCGCACCTTCAACCACTTGCGGGGCAATATACTTACCACCAGAAGTTTTCATCAGCTCTTTGATACGATCAGTAATGAACAGGTTACCATTTTCATCAAAATGACCCGCATCACCGGTTTTCAAGAAACCGTGCTCATCGAATGTCTTAGCTGTCTCTTCTGGCATCTTGTAGTAGCCACGCATCACCATTGGACCGCGAACAAGAATCTCGTCCTTAGCACCAATCTTAACTTCTGCGCCCGGCATCGACATACCGATAGAATCAGGGTTAAAGCAGCGGTCATCCCAGCAAGACACCGTTGCTGTGGTTTCTGTCATGCCGTAGCCAAGTTTTACGTTGATGCCGATAGCATGGAAGAAACGACCAATCGTCTCATCAAGCTTCGCGCCACCACAAGGCATGAAGTTGATATTACCGCCCAGCAGCGCACGCAATTTAGAGAGTACTAGCTTATCTGCTAATGCATGGCTCTTCTTCAGCATTAGCGAAGGAGTGCGACCTTCTTGGTGACAAACAGAGAGTTTCGCTCCCATGTTCACCGCCCAAGTAAATAGAACCTTGCGGATAAACGGCGCTTTCGAAACCTTCTCGTGAATCGCAGAGAAAATCTTCTCGTAGAAACGTGGAACCGCACACATTACGGTTGGCTTCACGTCGCTCAGCGCGTCACGCACCTGCATGGTATCTTGCAAGTAACAGTTGGTTGCGCCTTTATAGAGAACGTAGAACGTCCACGCACGCTCAAATACGTGAGATAGAGGTAAGAAACACAATGAGACATCGTCTTTGCTTAAACTTAGACGCTCGTCATGGCCTTCTAATTGATAGCCAATATTGGTGTAATCAAGCATTACGCCTTTCGGCTGGCCAGTAGTACCAGAGGTATAGATAAGAGTCAGTAAGTCGTCCATGCTTGCATCTGCAAGACGAGCATCAAGTTCAGCTTGCTGAGCTTCAACACCGCGCGCCATGAAATCAGCCCAAGATACCGCAAAGCTATGGCCTTGAAGATCGATATCATCAGACATCGCGACAACCACTTCTAGCTGTTCACACTCTTCGAATAGGCTCACCGCCGCGTCAAATTGAACTTGCTCACCAACGAATAAGATCTTCACATCCGCATTTTGGATGATGTAAGACGACTGTGCTGCTGTGTTGGTTGGATAAATCGGCACAGTCACAAGACGAGCTTGTAAAGATGCAAAATCTGCCACGGTCCATTGAGGCATATTATTTGAATAGATACCGATCTTATCTTGAACTCTCAGTCCCTGAGCCAATAGTGCTAATGAAAGCGTATCGATTTGTTGTCCAAACTGTTCCCAGCTAATGCCTTGCCATACATTGTCTACTTTGTGCTTCAAAGCTGTACGGTTGCCGCCTTGGGCAATTTGGTCACGAAGTCTTTTTACGATATGAAAATCTAAATTGGCCATCTCTTTACCTTTAGGCTTACACCTGTAAGCTTTTTTGAGCGCACAAGTGTACCTCTGATCATGGAAAAGGCAACTGATGAAGCTCAAAGTTATAAGTAATAGTACGTCTCACGCTAAGTTTTCTACCTACTAAAATAGCGCGCATAAAAAAGCCCTAAGCCAGTCTCCTAGCTTAGGGCTTATAAATCATAGGGATTAGTGTCTAGTTAAGTGCCACTACTTCGCCACAGATCATCATTAACTGATCTCGTAACCAAATGTGTCCTTTATCCTTTTCACTTGATTCGTGCCAGCTTAGGAAGCCAGAAATCGCCGCATTATCGAATGGGAAATCTAGAATCTGAAGCTGCTCTTTGTTTGCTGCATGTTCTACCATCCAACGAGGAGCAATTGTTACTAGTTCAGATTGGCCTACAACGTAAAGAACGTTGCTCAAGCTCGTACCTTCGTAGAAAGGCGTGCAATCTAGGTCACGGTAAGCTTGCTCAGAGAAGCTACGTTGACCATGGATGCGAGACAGTTTTGCGTGCTTTTCGTTAAGCAGCTCTGCCGCAGAAACTTCACCGTTGATACGTGGGTGAGAAGCAGAAGCAACCACAACTAATTCGTCTTGGAAGATTTCAGTGCTTGAGAAGCCTTGCTCATCAAAACGAGCGTAATCAATAACGAAGTCGATTTCTTGGTAGCGCATACGCTCAGAAAGTTGACGATCGAATTCAGCATCCATGTGCAGTTTCACGCTAGGTGCTTGCTCGTTGATTGTCGACATAATCTTAGGAGCAAAACGCATATCACAAGGGCTGCAAATCGCTAGTTTGAACAGGCGAGAAGACGACTCTGGAGAGAACACAGAACTTGGTAGTTCGTTGCGTACTAACTGTAGCGCTTGGCGGATTGGACCAAACAACTGACGAGCACGTTGAGTCGGTTGAATACCACGACCTTGACGCATGAATAGTTCGTCGTTAAACATCACTTTTAGACGAGCAACAGCGTTACTTACAGCAGGCTGAGACATACCCAGATTGTGAGCTGCACGTGTAATGTTTTGCTCTTGCATAACTGCATCAAATACAGTCAAAAGATTTAAGTCGACTCCACGAAGTGTGCTTTCCATTCTGTAGCTTGCAATAGCACTCATTGCGTCTTTCTTATCTAACATTCAAGTTGCCTCTTGTCGGTTCGACAGCGTTAAATTGGTAATGGTATGAGAATAGATAACCACTAATTCTTATATTTATCAGACCGATGTTTTTCGGATTGACATTACTATTAACCAATGCATCTCGAGCTACCAACAAGATTGATAAAGAATAATTTTATTTTACCTTAATGATTAAACAACATCTAAAAATCAATTATTTATAGAGTTATAAAAAAACATAAAATGCGTCACTTATGAGTTTAATTTCGACTTATTTAGCTGTTCTATCGTTTGGTTACATTTGTTACAATTTATTGAACTCGTGAATTGTTCAACCGGTCAATTCAGAAATAGCACTTATGAGTTAGGTGAGCGATGCATAACTTGGAAAGTCGACCTTGTCCCAAAGTTGCTTTCTTAAATCATCTTGATTAGACCAATTCCCTGCTAATACCCACTCAACGAGTGCACTTGCCACGTCTGGATAGGTGACCACTTCGGCCTGTTTTTCACTGAGCCAAGCGCGCAAGATAGCCGCATCTAAAAACGTCATGGTTTGAGCTAACCCAAGGGCCTCTAGCGTCGCCACATTGCTCTGTTGTTCGAACTGTCCTTCGAGTGGTTTGAGAAGCAATTTCTTCCCCAAAGTTAGGGCTTCAGATGGCAATTCAAAGCCGCCATTTGCGACCACACCAGAGCACTGATTGAGGTCGAATTGAAAGCCCGCATGACTGAGTGGTTTGAACTCAATATTTTCAACTCGGCTATGCTCAATCACATCCGGGTGGTAACAGACAAAGTTTTGCGAAATGAACTTCATCAGCAGCTCTGAGATCGACTCAAGATCCTCAAATGGCAAATAGACCAACGTAAAGTCTTGTGTTGTTTTTATTTGTTGCTCACCAACCAGCGTGTGAACGATAGGCGGCAAAATCGGCTGTTCAAAGTGATACCAGTGCAAGCCAATAGAGTGCTCGGTTGGGGCGAAATGTTGAATCACTGAATGTTCAATCCAGTTGCCCCCTTCTTTGGGTACATCATAACGAAACGCATTCTGGTGGCTTATCCCAATGCATGGCACACCTTGTCTCTTAGCCGCCCATGCAGTGACAGGCTCAAAATCATTAATCACTAAGTCATAAGGCGTAAGATCGATCTGGTTAATCTCACGGAGAAATCGCCAGATGTTGTTCTTCATGAATGTTTTACCGTATTTAACCTGCCCCTGCTCGCTGTAAAAAGTTAAGCCGCTGCGGGTCTGATAGTTGCCAAACGCTTCCATCGAAAAGTATTTGCTCTCATCTCGCCCAGAGAACAGAAAATCGACATCAATATTTTGCTGACGAAAAGCGACGGCCATTGCTCTCGCTCGAGCGATGTGCCCATTTCCTGTGCCTTGTACGCCATATAAAATTTTCATGCATGTTCCTTTAAATTTACCACTTAAGCTCGGCAGTGGTTGCCAACAAAATAATTACAGGATGAAGCTGATAGCGAGGCTGGTACAAGCGATGCCCAAGGCTGCGCCAATCAGTACGTCCGTTAAAAAGTGCACACCGAGCAGGATTCGAGAGCCTGCAATCGCAGTTGCCCACACCAAGCTAAAGAGGTATAAGCTCGGATAGAAATGCCCGATTAGGGTCGCCATAACAAAAGCAGCAGCGGAATGCCCTGAAGGCAGACTGTATTTATCGGATGGCACAATATGAGAGTGAAGTAGTGAAGAGAATTCAGCTGGTCGACGGCGCTTGAGGGTATTTTTAGCAAACCAGTAAATAGGCAGTTCGATTGCGAAGGCGGTTAAGCCCACCAAAAGAAAGTCTCGACCGGTGTTGCTATCGACCAGCAGTGCAATCAAGGCAATCAAAACATAAAGGTGTCCATCTCCAGTATGAGACACCGCTTTACTGAGCGTTGCATGTTGCCCGCTATAACGGCTCTTTAAACAGAAAACAGAAAATGCCACATCCCAGCGGACAATAGGTTCGATAGTACGCATACGATCTCCTTAACAATCCTTATTCAGTTAAGGCTCAAGTTATGCCCAACAAATGACAGTTAAGTGACGTTTTGAATGAACTAAAATGAAATTTCCCATGCTTGATAGACAGGTCAATGGATCAAGTCAGGATGGCGATAGAAGCGACCGATAAAAATAAAGCGACCCAAGGCCGCTTTATTCTTCTATGTTTTCAATTCTTTATATAAGCAAGCAAACGCTACTTCTATCGTGTCAATGGTTATAGCGTTCGCTAATGATACTAGAGCTCGCTAATAATAGTAGAGCTCGCAAATAATTAAACGCTAAAGGCTATAGCGCTAGTGGCTCGTGCTTTTTAACCAAACCGAAATCCGCCAATATCGCGTAAGCAGCAGGGATCATAAACAGCACCAGTAAGGTCGAGGCAAATATGCCGAATACGATCGAAATAACCAATGGCTGGATAACCTGAGCCTGTAAGCTGGTTTCCGTCAACAGCGGTAGCAAACCTGCCGCAGTCGTCATTGAGGTCAAGAATACCGCTCGGAAACGCTCGCGACTGGCTTTCACCACCGAGTCATGCACGCTATCTCCCTCATCGACATGGTGACGAATGTACTGCACCAACAAGATGGAATCATTAACCACAATACCGGCAAGCGACACAAAGCCCATCATGCTTGGCATACTCAAAGAATGGCCAAGTATCCAGTGACCAACGACCACCCCAATAAAAGCGAGTGGAATCGCTAACATCACGACCACAGGCTCTAAATAGCTTCTGAACTGATAGCTAAGAATCGCAAACACGCCGAATAAGCCGAGCAAGAATCCTTTGCCCATCGAAGCGCCAGTCTTGGCTGCATCCTTGGCCTCCCCTTCGAAATCAAAGCGTAAACCCGGGTACTTCTGAATAAGTTTGGCGGCTTCATCTTTTTGGAACTGAGCCAAAATCGCGGATGAACTCGCTTTCTTATTATCAATATCACCAAAGATACTGATGGTTCTCAACCCATCGATACGTTGGATTCGCACATAGTTACGCTGAAAATCTAACGTTGCCAATGTTGCTAATGGAATCTGACTGCCGTCTGCAGTGATGATTGGGAAGTTAGCCAGCTGCTGTAAATCACCCGCTTGTTCTTTATCAAGACGAACTTCAATCGAGATATTCTCAACACCGATTTGAATCTCATCCGCTGTCTGACCAAAGAAAGCCGCACGTAATTGGGAAGCGATCATCTGTCCATTCACATTGTAGGTCTCAGCGCCCGGACGCAGCTTCACCAAAATCTCTTCTTTACCCATACGCATGTCATCCAGCACGCCGTGCACGCCATCAAACTGATTAAGGTATTCCTGAATATCCAAAGAAGCCGATTTCAATGCGCTCAGGTCATCATGCTTAGCACGAATCTCAATCGCACGGCCGCCCGGTCCCATGGTCGGTTGCTTGAAAACTAACGAGATAGGATCAGCCAAGTCACCGATGTCTTCTCGCCATGCATCAATAAAGTCATCAATAACCGTGTTACGGCTCTCAGCTCCGCGTAAGTCTAAGCGCACGGTAGCTAAGTGCGGACCAGATTCGTTGGCATCTGCGTTGGCATTAAATTGGCTAGTAATGTGCTCAACCAAGGTGTTGCCTTCTTCGACCTCTTCGCTCCACTGCGCATTTAAACGCTCGGCTGATGCTACAATCTTATCGACCACTATCTCGGTTTGAGACAGTGACGCCCCCGGCGGAAGAATGATACGCGCCTCGGCAATATCACCATCAAGCTCAGGGAAAGGTTGGAACTTAACAACGCCACCAGCAATCAAGGCGACTGAAAGCAACAACAGCGTAATCACTCCGCCCATAAAGGCGTAGCGGAAGGTCACGACTTTCTCAACCATGTTCATCAAAGTGGTATTACGGAAGTTCTCAAACTTCTCAAGCAACACCACTTTAAAGCGCAACGCTGGCTTATCATTTTTTTCTTTATGTAATGAATGAGATAAGTGATTAGGTAGAATCAGGAAGGCTTCAATCAAGCTCAACGACAGCACCAAAATCAATACTTGAGGAACGGCCTTAAGCACCGCGCCCATCTCGCCATCAAGAAACAGTAAGCTACCGAAAATACACACCGTGGTTAAGAAAGAAGACAGTACTCCGGGAAGCACTTTCTTAACGCCGTTGTACACCGCATCATCGACGCTTTGTCCCCTATCTAAGTGGGAGGCTATCGATTCGGCGATCACGATGGCGTCATCCATCATAATACCGATTGCCATCAACAACCCGACCAGCGACATAATGTTGATCGACAAACCAAGGTTGGCCATTAAGAACAAGCCACCAAGGAAGGCCACTGGCAACCCTGCCGCCACCCAAAATGAATAACGTAAGCTGAAGAACAGCCACATGGTGGCGAACACCAGCACAATACCTTGCCAGCCATTGCTCACCATCATGGTTAGACGATCCCAAAGCACAGATGAGAGATCGTTGGTCATTTGTAGTGTCACGCCATCAGGAGCAATCGCGCTTTGATCTTCAACGAATCGTGTTACGTTCTCTTTGATTCTCAGCGCATCGTCTTCTTTGTTCTTACTGATCTTAAGCAGCGCTGAAGGCTTGCCATCAAATAGCACCTTTTGCTCATCAAGCTCAAAGCGGTCGGTTATTTTGGCTATGTCTCTCAAACGAATCACCGAGCCATTAGGCGCAGATCCAACCACGATGCTTTCCAGCTCAACAGGTGTAATTCGTCTTTCATCAAAACGAATCAGAAAATTCTTGTCTGGTGTTTCAACGTTACCGCTTGGCAGTTTTACATTCTGACGGCCAATCTGGTCTGCGATATCACCGACACTCAAACCCAGCTGGCGAATCGCTTGAGTATCCAGTTCAACGCGGTATTGATGATCAGAGAAGCCGCTAACATCGACCAGTGAAACATCATAATCAAGCTTCATGATACGTTTGAGGTCTTCAGCGTAGGC
Source organism: Vibrio sp. 10N.247.311.14 (assembly GCF_041467715.1). NCBI lineage: Bacteria > Pseudomonadati > Pseudomonadota > Gammaproteobacteria > Vibrionales > Vibrionaceae > Vibrio > Vibrio sp. 10N.247.311.14. The sequence continues at coordinate 31,535 of NZ_JBFSVE010000032.1, read as the reverse complement.
CTTAAGCTCCGGCCACGACGTTTCTGCTGTGATGGCGATATCAACAACTGGTTCATTCCAATCCAGTTCTTGAACAACAGGCGATTCAATCTCAGTTGGGAAATCATTGATCGAGTTGATTTGAGTTTGCACATCCACCAGCATTCGACCGATATCCGCTTTCTCATTCAACTTCAGGATTAGACGTGCACTACCTTCTATGGCTTCACACTGAGTCTCTTCAATGTTAGCTAGGCCATCGACGGCATCTTCCATTCGTACACACAGGCTTTCTTCTACTTCTTGTGGGGATGCACCGGGATAAACGATGGCAGCCATAATATAAGGCGGATCATAAGCGGGGAAGGTTTCACGCTTGATGGTTGATAATGAGCTTATACCCATGATCAATAACCCAAGCATCAACAAGTTTGCCGCTGTTGGGTGCCTAGAAAAGAACTTGATCATGACGCACTCTCCTGAGTTTCTGATTCAAGCTCAGCCTCTTCAGAGTTGGACTCTCTCAGTAACATGCCTTCTATTGCTGGCAGGACATCATTGAGAACCAGTTTATCTCCAGTTTGTAGCTCTCCACTCACAACCACTTGATTGTCTCTGCGATAAAGCACTTCAACATTGACCACTTGCAAACGCTGGTTGTCATCCATCAGGTAAACCTTATCACCATGCAGTGCTCGCTCTGGAACCACCCAACTTAGATTGGCGACACCCTCAATCTCAGCTTTGACAAACATACCGTTAACCAAAGGCGTCGCGCTGTCTGGTTGCAATTGTGAGTAATCTTGAGCGATCTCGAGAATAATCCCCGCCGTCGCTTGGTTTTCATCAACTGTTTCGCTGATTCTTGCCACCTTCGCTGGCCAACTGAGGTTCAGGTTGCCGCTGTTAAGTTGAATGCTTGCTTTGATTGGCGCTTCATAAGGATTAGGGATTCCTGCAGCATCGCGAGGAAATTGGTTAAAGCTGGAGGCTAAAGTTTGCATATCGTGAATAGAAAGTTGCGCCTCTACTTCCATGACATTAATCCCGTGAGCAATAAACATCTCCTGCTGAATGTTAACCACTTGATTTTGTTCGATATCAACCTGAGCAATTCGCATCGCTCTTGGCAAAGTGATCGTGGTCTTATCGAGAGAGCGCTGCGCCTCTTTTACCTTAGACACGTTGACCTTAATCACCGCTTCCGCAACACGCTTTTCATCTGGCATCAACGCGATTTGGTTCGCGATATCTAATACCAACTTCTGCTGAGACAATGCGCTTTGTTGTTGCAGGTCGACATCCGATTGAGAGGTGAGCCCTTTCTTACGCAGATCCTGTTTACGTTGTAGCTCTTTATTGCTGATCACCAAACGATTCTTTTCGATCTTAAGAGTCTGATTAAGGTTGTCTTCTTCTTGATTCAATTTCGCTAATGAGGTTTGGCTTGATTTTAGATCCGCCTCTGCTTGTATCAGTTTCAATTCGTAATCCAATGGATCAACCTTGAGCACGACCGTTCCTGCAGGGATCACCTGGCCTTTTTCAAGATCTGGATGTCGATACACGATCTGTCCTGTCACCTCAGCAATCGCTTTCCATTCAACTTTAGGCACTACTTTGCCAAAGCCGACCGCTAACGGCGCTATCAGTTGTTGTTCTAGGCTCACAGTATCAACTAAGCGAGCCCTATCACCCGCAGGTTTGGTTGGAAGATCCGGCTTCAAGTTAATCGCGGCGACAAGGCCAATAACACCAACCGCAAGTGCTGGAAAGAAGAGTAGTTTTTTATTTATTTTCATTATCTTTGGTCCTGCACGGAAGAAGGGCTCGGTGCGTTAATAAAGCCTTCAGTCATCAATTGAATGTTGTGTTCGATTAAACGATTAAGAAATTCTTCATTAATCTCAATCCCATGAATTGCCAATAAAGGCGGCGGAGCGATGAAAGGAAACACCATCAAGCTTACATACGAAATACGGCACAATTTTGGATCCATGTTCTGTTTTAAGATGCCTTGTTCAACCAACTTTTCAAAAATGACATCTTGGGCTGGCTTTGCAACATCGAGGAAAACCTTTTCGAGCAACTCTCTTTGCACTTCAGAGGGAGGCATATTCATCACTTGGGCTATCAAGCGAGGAAACTTCGGCACTTTGACCATCTCTTTGTAGTAAGTCCGCATTAAATCAAGAAAGTTCTCATGACTGCTTTCATCAACGAGTCTCTGCATTTGTAATTGCATAGGGCGTAATGTTTCACGCAGCATCGCCTCAAACAATCCGGCTTTACTGCCAAAGTAATAGCGAATCATCGCAATATTCACACCCGCTCGCTCAGCAACTAAGCGAGTCGATACCTTGTCGTACGGTTGAACCACGAACAGATCTCGAGCGTGCTCAATGAGTAACTGCCGTACATCTAGATTCTGTTGAGGTCGCCCTGCTTTACGCGCTGCCATCACTGAGACCTATCCCTATAATTAATCACACGATTAATTATAGGGATAAATCGACATGGTTGTAGAAGATTAATTACTCACTATTTAATCAAATGATTAATTAATTTAGCCACCCTTTTAATTTTATTGGTGAATCGTTCCATCAAAAAGATTTACTACAAAGTTTTAACCTGCACATCAGCCAAACGATAAACTAACCGCCCAGTACAAAACACTCAATCAGCTGATAACACCAGCAAACAACACGCAAGCAGCACAAACCAAAAAAAAACACCGCCAAAGCACGCTGATATTGGATTTTCTTGTTTGACGCTCAGAATAAATTGCGGTAAATATGGTGTTAACAGTTTATTTACGGATATTTGTGTAATGATTTTTTCTTCTTCTCGACTGCTGAAACTTCTCCTTATCGTGAACCAATCGCGCGGGTAAGTTGTGGGTCAAGAACTACACAAATATTAAAACCCGCGCTGAGCGGGTTTTTTTGTAACTGGCACTTTTAAAAGAACATCATTCTTAATAATAATTTGGATAGCAATCGATTCATTATCGATATAAGGAAGCACCCATGAACGATCAAGTGATAATTTTTGACACGACCTTACGTGATGGCGAGCAAGCGTTGGCTGCAAGCTTAACGGTAAAAGAGAAATTACAGATCGCTTATGCACTTGAACGACTGGGTGTAGATGTTATTGAAGCGGGCTTTCCGGTGTCATCACCAGGCGACTTTGAGTCAGTACAAACCATCGCAAAAAATATTAAAGACAGCCGAATCTGTGCACTTTCTCGTGCTGTAGCGAAGGATATCGATGCCGCTGCAGAAGCGTTAAAAGTCGCTGAGCAGTTCCGTATTCACACCTTCATTTCTACATCAACGGTTCACGTGCAAGATAAATTACGCCGTAGCTACGACGATGTTGTCGATATGGCAGTAAAAGCGGTAAAGCATGCGCGCAACTACACAGACGATGTTGAGTTCTCTTGTGAAGATGCAGGTCGTACGCCTATCGATAACCTATGTCGTATGGTTGAAGCGGCAATCAACGCGGGCGCGAAAACCATCAACATTCCAGACACAGTGGGCTACACAGTACCTAACGAGTTTGGTGGCATTATCAAAACGCTATTTGATCGCGTTCCAAACATCGACCAAGCAATCATCTCTGTTCACTGTCACGATGATTTGGGTATGTCGGTTGCTAACTCAATTGCTGCGGTACAAGCCGGTGCTCGTCAAGTTGAAGGTACTATTAACGGTATCGGTGAGCGTGCGGGCAACTGTTCTTTAGAAGAAATCGCAATGATCATCAAAACTCGCCAAGAGTTACTAGGTGTTCATACTGGTTTGGATCATCAAGAGATTCACCGTACCAGTAAGTTGGTTAGCCAGCTTTGCCACATGCCAATTCAAGACAACAAAGCAATCGTCGGTGCTAACGCATTCAGCCACTCTTCAGGTATCCACCAAGACGGCATGCTAAAGAACAAGAACACTTACGAGATCATGACTCCTGAGTCTATTGGCTTGAAAAACAAGGCATTGAACCTAACAAGTCGCAGTGGTCGTGCAGCCGTTAAGAGCCACATGGACGCAATGGGCTACAAAGACAATGAGTACAACCTAGATTCATTGTACGAAGACTTTTTGAAACTGGCTGACCGTAAAGGCCAAGTATTCGATTACGACCTAGAAGCACTAATGCACTTCGCAAATCTACGTGACGAAGATGACTTCTATAAACTTAACTACCTAAGCGTACAATCTGGTAGTGTTATGTCAACCACCAGCATCAAGCTGCAATGTGGTGATGAAGAGAAATGCGAAGCGGCTGTCGGTAACGGCCCGGTTGATGCTTTATACCAATGTATCTACCGCTTAACGGGTTACGAAATTGCATTGGATAAATTCGACCTTACCGCGAAAGGTGAAGGCGAAGATGGCTTAGGCCAAGCTGATATTATTGCTAACTATAAAGGCCGTAAGTACCACGGTACGGGCGTTTCAACGGATATCGTTGAGGCCTCTGGTCAGGCGCTACTGCACGTTATTAATAGCATTCAACGCGCAGACACCATTGCTGAAATGAAACAGCAAAGAATCGCAACAGTTTAAACACCCAATAACAGAGCCCTAGAGCCGATGTTATTGGCTTTAGGGACAAAATTTAAAACGAGCGAAAGAGCTCAGTAACAAGAATTAAAGGATTAACATGACTGATAAATCATACAAGATTGCCGTACTACCTGGTGATGGCATTGGCCCAGAAGTAATGCAGCAAGCACACAAAGTGCTAGACGCGATTGAAAAGAAGCATGCGATTAGCTTTTCTCGTGAAGAGTATGATGTTGGTGGTATCGCAATTGATAACCACGGCTGTCCACTTCCAGAAGCAACAGTCACTGGCTGTGAAGAATCTGACGCAGTACTTTTTGGTTCTGTTGGCGGTCCTAAATGGGAACACCTTCCACCGAACGACCAACCAGAGCGTGGTGCCCTACTTCCTCTACGTAAACACTTCCAACTGTTCTGTAACCTACGTCCAGCTCAAATCCATAAAGGTCTAGAGTCTTTCTCTCCTTTACGTGCTGACATCTCAGGTAACGGTTTCGACATCGTGGTAGTCCGTGAGCTAACAGGCGGTATCTACTTCGGCCAACCTAAAGGACGTGAAGGCGAAGGCGCAACTGAAAAAGCTTTTGATACAGAGGTTTACCACCGCTACGAAATCGAACGTATTGCAAAGATTGCGTTTGAATCGGCACGCCTACGTAACAAAAACGTTTACTCAATCGATAAAGCGAACGTTCTACAGAGCTCTATCCTATGGCGTGAAGTCGTTGAAGAGATCGCAAAAGATTACCCAGATGTCACGCTAAACCATATGTACATCGACAACGCGACCATGCAGCTAATCAAAGATCCATCTCAGTTTGACGTAATGCTATGTTCAAACATCTTTGGTGACATCATCTCTGATGAGTGTGCAATGATCACAGGTTCGATGGGTATGCTTCCTTCTGCAAGCTTAAACGAAAGCAACTTCGGCCTATATGAACCAGCAGGTGGCAGCGCACCAGATATCGCAGGTAAGAACATTGCAAACCCAGTCGCGCAAATTCTTTCTGCAGCACTAATGCTTCGTTACAGCCTAGGCGAAGAAGCAGCAGCACAAGACATCGAAGCAGCGGTATCGAAAGCACTTTCTGCAGGCGAGTTAACGGCAGACCTTGCAGGTAAGAACGAAGCACTGACTACCTCAGAAATGGGTGACAAGATCGCTGAGTACATCTTAGCTTCATAAGCGAGATGCTTAGATTAGAAGCAAGTACATAAGAATAATATCAAGCCAAGTCAGCGTAAACCGCATGACTTGGCTCGAAACAAACACTGGGACTGATGCTCCCAAGGAAGAAAGCTATGTCGACAAACCAGCAAGCAAAAACCTTATACGAAAAAGTTTATGACGCTCACGTTGCAGTTGCAGCGAAGGGCGAAACGCCAATTCTTTATATCGATCGCCACTTAGTCCACGAAGTAACGTCGCCACAAGCCTTTGATGGCCTGCGTGAAAAAGGTCGTAAAGTTCGCCAAGTAGGCAAAACCTTCGCGACCATGGATCACAACGTATCGACACAAACCAAAGACATCAACGCTTCTGGTGAGATGGCTCGTATCCAAATGGAAACGCTATCGAAGAACTGTGAAGAGTTTGGTGTCACGCTTTACGACCTAAACCACAAATACCAAGGTATTGTGCACGTAATGGGGCCTGAGCTAGGTATTACTCTGCCGGGTATGACCATCGTATGTGGTGACTCACACACGGCGACACACGGTGCATTTGGTTCATTAGCATTCGGTATCGGTACTTCAGAAGTAGAGCATGTTCTAGCGACTCAAACGCTAAAACAAGCGCGCGCTAAAACCATGAAGATCGAAGTAAAAGGCAAAGTCGCAGAAGGTATTACAGCCAAAGATATCGTGCTCGCGATCATCGGCAAGACAACAGCTGCAGGCGGAACAGGCTATGTAGTTGAATTCTGTGGTGAGGCAATTACAGACCTTACAATGGAAGGTCGTATGACAGTATGTAACATGGCAATCGAGCTTGGCGCTAAAGCAGGCTTAATCGCTCCAGATGCAACGACATACGAGTACATCAAAGGTCGCAAGTTCTCTCCAGAAGGCGAAGACCTAGAAGCAGCAATCGAATACTGGGATACGTTAAAAACCGATGCTGATGCAGAATTCGATGCAGTTGTTACATTAGAAGCGGCAGACATCAAACCACAAGTCACTTGGGGTACCAACCCAGGTCAGGTTATCTCAGTAGACACACCAATCCCTGCACCAGAAAGCTTCGCAGACCCTGTAGAAAAAGCATCAGCTGAAAAAGCGCTGGCTTACATGGGTCTTGAAGCCGGTAAATCTCTATCTGATTACAACGTAGATAAAGTGTTCGTGGGTTCTTGTACTAACTCTCGTATCGAAGACATGCGTGCAGCAGCAGCGGTAGCGAAAGGCCGTCAAGTAGCGAAACATGTTCAAGCGCTTATCGTTCCGGGTTCAGAGCAAGTTAAAGCACAAGCTGAGGCTGAAGGCCTAGATAAGATCTTCATCGAAGCAGGCTTTGAATGGCGTTTACCGGGTTGCTCTATGTGTCTTGCGATGAACAACGACCGTCTAGGTCCACAAGAGCGCTGTGCTTCTACATCAAACCGTAACTTTGAAGGTCGCCAAGGCCGTGATGGTCGTACGCACCTAGTTAGCCCAGCAATGGCAGCCGCAGCGGCTATCGCTGGTCACTTTGTCGATATTCGTGAACTTTAATTAGAGGATTTAACATGTCAGGTTTTCAACAACACACCGGATTAGTCGTTCCTCTAGATACGGCCAACATCGATACTGATGCGATCATTCCAAAGCAGTTTCTACAGAAAGTAAACCGCATCGGTTTTGGTAAGCACTTGTTCCACGATTGGCGCTTCCTAGACGATGCAGGCCAACAGCCAAACCCTGATTTTGTAATGAACGAAGCTCGCTACCAAGGCGCTTCAATTCTTTTAGCTCGTGAAAACTTCGGTTGTGGTTCATCTCGTGAACACGCACCGTGGGCGCTTGCCGATTACGGTATCCAAGTAATGATCGCACCAAGCTTTGCCGACATTTTCTACGGTAACTCGATCAACAACCAAATGGTGCCAGTTCGATTGACTGAGCAAGAAGTGGATGAGCTATTCCAATTCGTTGAAGCGAATGAAGGTGCAGAAATTACGGTTGATCTAGAAGCAATGAAAGTCAGCGCGAACGGCAAAGAGTACTCGTTTGAAATTGATGAGTTCCGTCGTCACTGCTTACTGAATGGTTTAGATAATATCGGCCTTACACTTCAACATGCCGATAAGATCTCAGAGTTTGAAGCTAAGATTCCTAGCTTCCTAAAATAATGAGACGTTTCTGAATAAATCTAAAGGTTGGCCAAGTGCCAACCTTTTTTATTTGGCTAAGCTTTTAACTTAACTTCATATGTTTATTTAAATGAAGAGCAATGAAAGAAAATGGTAAGCCTTAAGGTCTTAGTAGTCAGTCATCAGGAGAATGCCATGAAACAACTACTTTTTATTGTCAGCCTACTTTTCTCAACCTTAGCTTGGTCTGCGCCTAAATCCGATCTTTGGCCATACTGGAAGCAAAGCGACGAAACCAACCTAGAACAGGTATCTCATCAAGATTGGCAGCAATTCCTCGATAGCTACTTGGTTAAACAGGGGCAAAATACGTTAGTTCGCTATAAAGCAGTGAACACCGCCGATAAAACAAAGCTTAAACAATACATCAAGCAACTCGAACAGGTGAATCCGCTCGACTATTCAAAAGCGGAGCAGTATGCCTATTGGGTTAACCTATACAACGCCGTGACTGTCGATTTGATTCTTGATGCCTACCCGATCAAATCCATAACTAAACTTGGCGGACTATTTAGTTTCGGTCCGTGGGGAGATGATGTGGTAGTCGTTAATGGGAAATCACTGACACTCAATGACATTGAACACCGAATCCTAAGACCAATTTGGCAAGATCCTCGCACGCATTATGCAGTGAACTGTGCCAGCCTAGGTTGCCCTAACTTACAACCTGACGCTTTTACCTCTAAAAATACTGAAGCCTTGCTAGAGCAAGCTGCAACTGAGTTTGTAAGCAGTGACAAAGGCGTGATGGTTACAAACAATAAGCTTCAACTATCATCGATTTACGAATGGTTTGCTGTGGATTTTGGTACGAAGAAACAGCTTATTCAGCACTTAGAACAATATCGAATTGAAGCAGTAACCAATACTCAAAACATCAGTTATGAATACGATTGGTCGCTCAACCAAGCAAACTAGCTCTAAGGCTAAAGTTGATCACTAAAGTAAAAAAGAGGCGAGAGGTTTTTATTAACCTCTAGCCTCTTCTCAATTCTTTGACCGTATTTCTACAATTAAAAGCTTGAGCCCGGTTGCTGCAAGAACTCAACCTCTTCGGGAGTCGAAGCTCGCCCTAACACCTCATTACGGTGCGGATAGCGACCAAATCGCTCAATGATAACCTTGTGCTTAAACTCAAAGTCCAGATTATGCTCTAATCCCGTTTGAGAAAAGAGTTCCACGGCTTGTTCATGGACTAACAAAGATTCACTGTGCATATAAGGCATATACAGGAAGCTTTTCTGTTGCTCGTTAAGCAGGTGATCAAAACCACCCGCTACCGCCTCTTGGGCTAGAGCCAACGCCATCGGATCAGCAGAAAATGCTGTCGGACTTTTTCTACCAATATTTCGAGAAAACTGATCAAGTACGATAATCTCAGCCAATCGTCCTTGCGCAGTTTGGCGCCACTCAAATAGCTCGCCTTGAATGGCTGCTTTATGCAATTCAGAAAATCGAGACTCTATCAAAGTGTCAATCTCGGCGCCGCCAGTAAACCAATCTTTAGGCGTCAACTCATCGAACCAAAACTCTAGAACATCCTGATACGTTACCGTCATATAATTCCCTTTAATAAAAAACCGAGTAACTTTGTTATTACTCGGTTTAGTGTTCAATTACTTAAAACCTTTTACTTTCTTTATCAGGTCATAAGCATTCTGAATTTCTTGCGATTTCTCTTTCGCAACATTCATCATCTCAGGCGGTAAGCCCTTCGCCATCAGTTTATCTGGGTGATGTTCATTCATCAGCTTGCGGTAGGCTTTCTTCACCTCTTTACCGTCAGCACTTTCACTCACACCAAGAACCTTATATGCGTCGCCAAGTTGGTTCTGTTGCGAAGCCTGTTGCCAACCTGATGATTGCCCATGACCCTGATGGCCACCAAAGCTTCCACCTTGCTGTTGGAAACGGAACGCAGCTTCTTGCATCTGCAAGCGGCGTTCTAGTTGTGCTGCCGAAAACCCAAGCCCTTGCGCTATTTTATGCAGAACTTGACGTTCACTCGGGTGCAAACTTCCATCCGCAAATGCGGCAGATACCTGAAGCTCTAGAAAGAACTGCAGAAGATCAAAACGACCACCCGATGAGATTTTAACTCGCTCAAGTACGTCGTTCAGAGGGAAGTCGCTCTCTTTGCCGTCACGGAATGCATCTTGCGCTGCTTTACGCTGTTCGCCATGCAGGTTCATACGCTCCATCATGGTAGAAGCGAGTTGAATCTCTTCTGGCGTTACCTGCCCTTTCGCTTTAGCAACGTGCCCCATAACCGCAAAAGCGGATTTAAAAAACTCGTTCTGTCTTTCTGCTTGGCTTGGACCTCGACCAAAACCAGAGCTATTGAAGCCTGATTGGTTCAATCCGCGAGCTTTATCGAATTGGTGTCCTAAAAACAGACCAAAAACTAAACCGAGTGGCCCTCCAAATAAAAAGCCAAAAAACGCGCCCAAAATTTTGCCAAATATTTGCATTATGTGTTCTCTATCTATGAATTTTATCTGAGTAATGCTGTCTGATGATGCTGAATGCTATTATTTCCTTTATCATAAGGAAAATGCTTTATTAATTGGATTGATACTAGATCAACCCTTCATCTAGTGACACAGGATAGTTCAACTTCATGCAATCTTTTTCCCGCACCTTGTTAGCCGCGTCTATAAGTACGGCGTTATACGTGTCGACAACTCAAGCTGAAACAATCACCGATAGTAGTGTGCAGGAAATGCCCTCTATAGATCAATGCTTGATCGAACCCGCTGCAGAAAACGAGACTCAACTACCCGCTCATGTTGAGTCAGATCGCTTAGAGGCTATCAATGGTGACAAGGCAATATATTCAGGTGACGTAAGAGTTACGCAAGGAAACAAGACCATCCTTGCAGATAACGTAACCCTTCACCAACAAGAAAACATCGTTGTAGCTGAAGGCAACGTAAACTTTAGTGATGGTCAAATCAAATCTATCTCAGACAGAGCGACCAATAATCTGACGACTGATGAAATGACGCTAGAAAACACCGACTACGAATTTCTATGTGAGCCAGGCCGTGGCGATGCAGTTTATATCGCAAAAACAGGTAAAGCGGTTTATGAGATCGAAGATGGCTCGATCACCTCTTGTCCTATTGGGGACAACGCGTGGCGTCTGAGAGCATCAAGCATCGACGTAGATCAGAATGAAGAACAAGCCACTTTTTATAACCCACGTTTTGAAATTCAAAGTGTTCCTGTCTTTTACCTACCATACCTGACCGTTCCTATTGGTGACACACGTAAGACTGGTTTCCTATACCCAACAGTGTCATACGGTTCAAGTGATGGTTTTGAAGCTGAAATCCCAGTTTATTGGAACTTAGCACCAAACTACGACTTAGAAACCACCTTCAAGTACATGCAAGAGCGTGGCACTCAACTCAACAGTAAATTCAGATATTTGAGCGACTTTGGTTCAGGTAGCATCAAATCAGAATACCTACCTGATGATAAAAAGTTCGAAGAGAAAGGTGACCGCTGGGGTGCACAACTCCAGCACTCAGGTATATTCCAACAGTCTTGGTTATTCGAAGTCGACTACTCAAAAGTGAGTGATATTGATTACTTTACTGACGTTAGCTCAAGCAGCATTGGTAACCGTGAAGATGGCCAACTATTGCAGGAAGGCCAAGCGACTTACCGTTCTCACAATTGGGATGCGTCAGTGCTTGTCCGAGACTTCCAAGTCCTAACAACCAGTAACAACCTACCTTACCGCCTAATGCCGCAGCTTGAATATAACTACTACGCTCCTGAGGTAATGGAATATTTAGATTTCGATATGGTCAGTCATGTATCGGCATTTGATACTGACGCCAAAGGCAAGCCATCTGCGACTCGCGTCCATATCGAACCGGGTATTACTATACCTGTTGGAAATACTTGGGGAACGTGGACAACTGAAGCTCGACTACTTGGTACTTACTATCAACAAGACCTTGACGGCGTTGATACAGGTGCGGGTTCTGATTATGAAGGCTTAGAAGAATCGGTAAGCCGAGTTATTCCAGAGTTTAGAAGCCACGCAGGTATCGTCCTAGAACGCGACACCACTATTGTTGGCAACTACACTCAAACACTCGAGCCACAGGTTCAGTATTTGTATGTACCAGAGCAAGATCAAAGTGATATTGGCTTGTACGACACTACACTATTACAAACAGATTATTACGGCTTATTTAGAAGTCGTAAATACAGTGGCGTAGACCGTATTGCTTCAGCAAACCAAATCAGCTACGGCGCCTCATCTCGTTTCTTTGATGATGAATATAAAGAGCGCCTCAATATCTCTTTCGGTCAAATTTTTTATATCGACAAAGATACAAAACAGACTTTAGACAACGACGATTCAGGCAAAAAAACTAATTACTCGTCTTGGGCTATTGAAATGGATTTCAACTATGATGACTACCTGTTCTACCATGGTGGCGTGCAATACGATATCGATACTACTGCAATGCAACTTGCAAACAGCACATTAGAATATCGCTTCGCAGGCGGTTACATACAAACCAACTACCGCTATGTAACAGAAGAGTACATAAATGAAACTGTAGATTTTGACGTATCATCCATAACAAGAGATGGTATTTCGCAAGCGGGTTTACTTGGTTCCTACCAAATTTCACCGAAATGGAGCACCAGTGCTCAATATTTCTATGACTTAACCACACAAGAAGATCTAGAGTGGTTAGCTCGTTTAAACTATAGATCGGATTGTTGGTACATCGGCTTTACCTATAGTAACCGTTTGACAAATAACATTAGTGACCCGAATACCACACCTGAATACGAAAACAACTTCAGTGTGAACTTCGGTATTGTTGGCTTTGGTACCAATATCGGATCTGATTCCGGCGCTATTGGTGATAGCAGTTCAGATAACTCTTTGAGCTACGGTCGCCCATTCTTCTTAAATAACTAATTTTCTTTATTGATAAAACGTCAGTAAATTTAAAGGATTACACATGACATTGTGGAAACGCACATTAATTGCTATCGCAGCGACTTGTACTTTATCAACAAGCTTTGCAGCGCCAGTCGAGCTAGACAGCGTAAAAGTTATCGTTAACGAAGGCGTTATCTTACAAAGCGACATCGATGCCTCGATGAAGACGCTGCGCGCAAACGCTAAGAAAAGCGGGCAAACATTGCCATCGCAAGATGTGCTCAATGAGCAAGTACTAGAAAAACTGATCATCGATACTATTCAAACTCAAGAAGCAGAACGTATCGGTGTTCGTATTGATGATGCTCGACTTGATCAAGCAATTGAAGGTATCGCTAAAGACAACAACCAAACGGTAGAACAACTTACCGCATCGGTTGCTGAAGAAGGCCTTAGCTACAATGCATTTCGAGAGCAAGTAAGAAAAGAAATTGCGGCAAGTGAGGCTCGCAATGCTCTAGTTCGCCGTCGTATTAACATCCTTCCTGCAGAGGTCGATAACCTAGCGGATATCTTAGCGCAAGAGACTAACGCAACCGTTCAATACAAGATTGGACACATTCAACTTCGCTTCAATGATGACCAAACCAAAGAAGAGCTAGAAGCCCAAGCTAAAGAACTTGTCGAAGAACTGAACTCAGGCAAAGATTTCAGCACCATGGCATATACTTACTCTAAGGGTCCTAAAGCGCTGCAAGGTGGTGATTGGGGTTGGATGCGTAAAGAAGAGATGCCAACCATTTTTGCTGACCAGATCAAAATGCAAAATAAAGGCAGCATCATCGGTCCTTTCCGTAGCGGTGTAGGTTTCCACATTCTAAAAATTGAAGATGTGAAAGGCTTAGAAACCGTAGCAGTAACGGAAGTGAATGCTCGTCATATCTTGATTAAGCCAACCGTAATCTTGAGTGACGATGGCGCGAAAGAACAACTTGAAAAGATCACGCGCCGCGTAAACGCAGGTGAAGCGAGCTTTGGCGACCTTGCACAGCAATACAGCCAAGATCCAGGTTCTGCAGTACAAGATGGTGAGCTAGGCTACCAAACACCAGATTTGTATGTACCAGAATTCAAACACCAAGTAGAAACGCTACCAGAAGGCAAAATCAGTGCGCCATTCAAAACCGTACACGGTTGGCACATTGTTGAAGTACTAGACCGTCGCGAAGTCGACCGTACCGATTCAGCTTTGAAAAACAAAGCTTACCAAATTCTATTTAACCGTAAATTCAACGAAGAAGCTGGTGCTTGGCTACAAGAAGTAAGAGCAAGTGCCTTTGTTGAGATGGTTGAGGACGACCAAGATGGCAACAACTAAACGTATTGTCATAACCGCAGGTGAACCAGCAGGGATAGGCCCAGATTTAACTTTGGCTCTATCTCAAGAAAGTTGGCCTCATCAACTCGTGGTTTGTGCTGATAAAACACTGCTATCCGAGCGAGCTAAAATTCTTGGTATCGAAGTCGATCTGCTAGATTATGACGCAAACGCAACTAAGCAACCGCTACGCGCTGGCACACTGGTAGTGAAACACGTTCCACTTGCTGAAGCGGCAGTTGCAGGTCAACTCAATGAGGCTAATGGTCATTACGTATTAAATACTTTAGAAACCGCAGCAATTGGCTGTATGAATGATGAATTTGATGCTATTGTCACCGGCCCCGTTCACAAGGGTGTAATTAACCGAGCTGGCGTTGCTTTTAGCGGCCATACCGAGTTCTTTGCAGAGAAGTCCAATACACCACTGGTGGTGATGATGTTGGCAACTGAAGGGCTGCGTGTTGCGCTAGTCACAACGCACATCCCACTAGCTTATGTATCTCAAGTAGTGACCGAAGACAGATTAGAGCAAATTATTGCTATTCTGAATAAAGATTTGGTTGAGAAGTTTGCTATTGAGAAACCAACTATCTACGTATGTGGCTTGAATCCACATGCTGGTGAAGATGGTTGTTTAGGGCGTGAAGAGATTGAAACCATCACCCCGACGCTAGAAAAAATTCGCCAAGAAGATGGCATCAATTTAGTTGGCCCATTGCCAGCAGACACCATCTTTAATGAAAAATATTTGCAAGATGCAGATGCTGTTTTAGGTATGTATCACGACCAAGTACTCCCGGTATTGAAATACAAAGGGTTTGGTCGCTCAGTGAACATCACGCTTGGCTTACCGTTTATTCGCACATCAGTCGACCACGGTACCGCCTTAGACTTGGCAGGGAAAGGCCAAGCCGATACAGGGAGCTTTAGAACAGCGCTCACGCACGCCATTGAATTAGTAGAGAAAAAGCAATGAGAAATGATGTCCACTTAGGGCACAAAGCGCGTAAACGTTTTGGTCAAAACTTCCTTAACGATCCATACATTATTGATGGCATCGTATCGAGTATTAACCCACTACCAGGTCAAAACTTGGTAGAGATCGGTCCTGGTCTAGGCGCAATTACTGAGCCTGTGGGTAAGCTTGTCGATAAATTTACTGTTATCGAATTGGATAGAGACCTTGCAGAACGTCTTCGTAACCATCCAGATCTTGCGGACAAGCTAACGATCCGTGAAGGCGATGCGATGAAGTTCGATTTCCAAGAACTGGTTAAGCCAAACAATAAGCTACGCATCTTTGGTAACTTGCCATATAACATCTCTACACCATTGATGTTCCACCTTTTTGAATTCCATAAAGACGTGCAAGACATGCACTTTATGCTTCAAAAAGAAGTGGTTAACCGTCTAGCTGCTGGCCCTGGCAGTAAAGCTTACGGTCGTCTTACTGTAATGGCTCAATACTACTGTAAAGTAACGCCTGTGTTAGAAGTTCCACCAACGGCCTTCGTTCCGCCACCGAAAGTAGACTCAGCAGTCGTGCGCCTACAGCCATACGAAGTGCTGCCTTATCCGGCAAAAGATCTGAAATGGCTAGATCGCGTATGTCGTGAAGGCTTTAACCAACGTCGTAAAACAGTTCGTAACTGCTACAAGAGCTTAATCGATAAGGAAGTGCTTGAAGAGCTAGGTATCAACCCAAGCATGCGTCCTGAGAACTTAACGCTCGAGCAGTTTGTCGACATGGCAAACTGGTTGTACGACAGTCATAACGCTGACAAATAAATAAAAAAGGCTCCTACACTTCGGTTAGGAGCCTTTTTTATGTAATACTTTAATTACATTAAGTATATCAACAACAAAAGGTGCGAATATGGATATATCTACGCCTTGTATCAAATGCCAGGTTCACTCTAAGTACATAGAAGAACAATCTGAGCCAACGAAGAATCGTTATGTCTTCGCCTACATTATTACCATCAAAAATCTAAGTAAAACAACGGTGCAACTTATGTCTCGCCGCTGGTTAATTACCGACTCTAACGGCAAGCAGCTCACCATTGAGGGTGATGGTGTAGTTGGCCAACAACCCGTGATTGAAGCCAACGACGAGTACACCTACACAAGTGGTACGGTCATCGAAACCCCTGTTGGCGTTATGCAAGGTCACTATGTGATGACCGATAACAAGGGCATTGATTTTATTACCGAAGTTGACCCATTCAGACTCGCAATCCCTAATATTCTTAATTAGCCGTACATCCGTATCTACAGGAAATTATTGTGTCGAATTACATTGTCGGAGACATCCAAGGGTGCTTCGACGAACTTCAAGGACTACTTGAAAAAATTAACTTTGATAAACACCAAGATACTTTATGGGTCGCCGGAGACTTAGTTGCTCGAGGCCCTAAATCATTGGAGACGTTACGCTTTATTCGTAACCTTGGTGACGCAGCTAAGGTTGTATTAGGCAACCACGACTTACATCTTCTGGCGGTGTCCTTAGGACTATTTCCAGCGAAACCAAAAGATAAGACTCAAGCGATTCTTGATGCTGAAGATCGTGAACTGCTAATCGAATGGTTAAGACAACAGCCTTTGCTTCAAGAACACCCAGAGTTCGTGATGTGCCATGCGGGTATCTCACCGCAGTGGAATCTAGAAAGAGCACGTGTTGAAAATCGAGAGATCGTATCCTTGTTAAAGTCCGATAAATGGCAATGGCTAATCGAAAACATGTACAGCAACGCGCCTGATTTATGGCATCAGGATTTACATGATATTGAGCGCTATCGCTATGCGATCAATAGCCTGACAAGAATGCGTTTCTGTTTTGAAGATGGCCGTCTCGACATGGCATGTAAGCTACCACCGAATGAGATTACCGATGAACCATTCTTGCCATGGTTTGACCTTCCGCAACGCATAAAGCTCGATAAAACCGTTGTTTTTGGACACTGGGCTGCGCTTGAAGGCTATAACGGAAAAGACGTAATTGGACTTGATACTGGATGCGTCTGGGGAGGTGAATTGACAATTCTTCGCTGGGAAGATAAACAGTTTTTCACTCAGAAAGCGCTATAAAGATACGAGAAACTTGCGCTACCTTGGTAGGGTAACGCAAGCATTTTTCAGAGACTAGCTATTGATAACCACAGTTAACGCTCGAGAATCACAAACTCCATGTTGTGTTTGTTTTTCTCGTCAGCTTGATAGCTCTCGTTAAAGCTCTGCTTCCAACCTTCACCCCAGTCAGGAAATTGTGTATCTCCATCGACGGCGAAATCGATGTAAGTCAGATACAACTTGTCCGCTTTAGGTAAGCAGCTCTCATAAATAGAGCCGCCACCAATGATCATCACCTCTTCAACATCACTGAGTAGCTCTAGAGCCTGTTCAATAGAAGTTACCGTCGTTACACCTTCAATCTTTAAACTCTCATCACGGCTGATTACGACATTCAACCGACCCGGCAAAGGGCGTCCAATAGAATCGTAGGTCTTACGTCCCATCACGACTGGTTTACCCATAGTCGAGCGTTTAAACCATGCAAAATCCGCAGGTAAATGCCAAGGCATCTGATTGTCTTTACCAATTATACGGTTGTTTGCCATTGCCGCTATCATGCTGATGATCATAAATCGAAAGTCCTGTCCCTAAAAAGAAAATTAACGCTAAACGATAGGTCTACGGCGATAGAATAACAGCCCTGGCACAGCTAAGCCAACCGCCAACCCTGCGATAATGAACATCGATTTTAAAAAGTTCTCCATCAACATTGCCAACAACTCAGGCGTGTAGCCTGCCCTGTTAATCTCCACCATCGCAATCATCGCCTTGAAGGCGAACACACCTGGCACCATAGGAATTAGAGCTGCAACCGTAAACACCTTCGGATGTGCTAACAGTTTATGTGACCAATGAACCCCTATCATACCAACCACGGTTGCGGCGAAGAACGTCGCCCATTCGATTGGAATACCAAAGTGCATCATCAGATACCGGCTACCATGACCGATAGAACCACCGAGTGCACAATAAATTAAAGCACGTTGCGGAACGTTAAACACCAATGCAAACCCAACCGCAGGAATAGCGGCGAAAAACATATCGTTGAGCAGACCTAAAAACAGTTCGAAAATACTCATTAGCTTGCCCACCCCCAAACATCTGATAGACTCATCGCCGCGACAATGCCCAAGCTCGTCGCCAGGGTTAATAAGCTGGCCATGGTAAAGCGCGCTAACCCCATATTAATATGGCCTTTAAGCATATCAGCGACGGAGTTAATCAGAGGAAAACCAGGTACTAACATTAATACAGATGAAGCCATCACGATCGTGGGTTGGCCGCCAATATTGTAAAGTACGGCTTGAGCTGAAATGGTCGTGGTAACGAATGCTGTGATAGCAAAGTTTAATAGCGGATTGAAATGGCGGTGCCCAATCTCTTGCCTGACGATCATACCGCAAGCTGAAGCAATAAAAGTCATCATGAAGACTTGCCAGTCTCCGCCCGCAAGGTGGCTAAAAGAGGCGCACGACAACCCTATCATCACAACCACTAACCAACGGTTGTAGCGCTCGGGGCTGATGTTTTGAATCTTTTTATACGCCAAATCATAATCGAGAATTCCCTTCTCCATCATGATGCAAATGCGTTGAATGTCGGTGATAACCTGCATGTTAATGCCACGATCAGCACAACTTCGAGTAGTGGTAATACAGTGATCATCCATTACGGTAGTTACAACAAGCGCATTGGCTGACAGTGCGACTTCAACCTCATTCACCCCACAAGCAATACCGATGCGACGCATGATATCGCCGACCAGTGTGCTCTCTGCCCCGTGCGCCAATAACATTTGTCCTGATTGAGCGACGAGTCTTGAGATCGCTCTTTGCTTTGATGCCATGATTTCCTTCCCATAGGCGTTAATTATCTAAAGATAAATTTTGCATAAAAAACAGTAAGACGTCATGATTTAGATACAAAAAAACCGCAATTTTCATTGCGGTTTAATAAAACTATCAGTGTACTTGTAAGAAGCGACCGATGCGTTATGAGAAACTAAGAGGATTAGTCACGAACATAGATAACATGGCCGTCATCCTCTTCGTCATCCCAATCGTCCCAATCGTCGTCATCTTCAGTAACGACATTCTTACCGCTCATCGCATCTTTATGGTAGTCATCCCACATAAAGTCTACTTTTTCTTCTTCTTCAACTTCTACAACTTCACGAGGTAGGTTTTCCATAAACTCACCTAGTTTGAAGCAAAGATCTTTGGTGCCGATTTTATTCACAGCAGAGATCTTGAAGTACTCGCCTTCCCAGCCCAAAGCATCGATGATTTCTTGAATCTTTTCGTCTGCTTCGTCTTCTGGCATTAGGTCAACTTTATTGAACACTAACCAGCGAGGTTTTTGTGAAACTTTTTCACTGTATTGCTCAAGCTCATCGATGATCGTTAGTGCATTCTGAATAGGATCAGATTGATCGATCGGCATAATGTCGATCATATGCAGCAGAACACGACAACGCTCAAGGTGCTTAAGGAATCGGATACCAAGGCCAGCGCCATCAGCTGCGCCTTCGATTAGTCCTGGGATATCGGCAACAACGAAGCTCTTTTCAGGGACAACACTTACCACACCCAAGCTTGGGATCAAAGTAGTGAACGGGTAATCAGCCACTTTTGGTTTCGCAGCAGATACTGAACGAATAAAAGTAGATTTACCTGCGTTTGGTAGGCCAAGCATACCAACGTCAGCTAATAGAAGAAGCTCTAAACGCAGTTCACGAACTTCGCCTTTAGTACCCATTGTCTTTTGACGAGGAGCGCGGTTAACAGACGATTTAAAACGCGTGTTACCAAGACCGTGCCAACCACCTTTACCAACCATTACTTTCTTGCCGTGTTCAGCAACTTCAGCAACGATTTCGTTGGTGTGGATATCAACTGCACGCGTACCAACTGGTACTTTCAGCGTAATGTCTTTACCACGTTTACCAGTACAGTTACCGCCGCGACCATTCTCGCCACGCTCTGCATTGTAAAAACGTTGGAAACGGTAATCGATCAGTGTGTTTAAGTTCTCATCCGCTTGGATGTAAACATCACCGCCGTCACCACCGTCGCCGCCATCAGGACCACCTTTAGCGACGAATTTTTCGCGCCAAAAGCTAACTGTACCATTACCGCCATCACCGGCTTCTATTTTTACTACCGCTTCATCAACGAATTTCATTTTTTAACTCCGCACTTACGTTGCGTTACCACTCATCAAGGAGTGATATAAATTCTAGCAGATCCGTGTTTAGATCGATCACCTAAGATCTAGGCCGACCTGCAACCAAGGAACAAATAAGGAGAGGTTCTTTGCTTCTTATTTCTTAAAAACTAATCTGTTTATCAAAAAATAAAACGGCTTCTCAAAACCAAAACAAGAGCGTCTGCTTTTTTATTCTTGCTATAAATAAAAAACCCTGCCGAATCGGCAGGGCTTTTGAATTCAGCTTGAAAGCTAATAAAATAATCTAGTTAAAGATTAAATTACTCAGCTTCGATGCTTACAAACTTACGGTTTTTAGGACCTTTAACAGCAAATTTCACTTTACCTTCAGTAAGAGCGAAAAGAGTGTGGTCTTTACCGATGCCAACGTTTGTGCCAGCGTGGAACTTAGTACCACGTTGACGAACGATGATGTTACCTGCAAGAACAGATTCACCACCAAAACGCTTAACACCAAGACGTTTGCTTTCTGAATCGCGGCCGTTATTAGTAGAACCGCCAGCTTTTTTATGTGCCATTGTTAAACTCTCCTAATACTTAAGCGTTAATGCCAGTGATTTTCACTTCAGTGAACCACTGACGGTGACCAGCTTGCTTACGCGAGTGCTTACGACGACGGAACTTAACGATTTTTACTTTATCGCCACGACCGTGTTGTACTACTTCTGCAGTAACCTTGCCACCTTCAACAAGAGGTGCACCAACAGCGATTTCTTCGCCGTTAGCAACAAGAAGAACTTTATCAAATTCAACAGTTGCACCAGTTTCAACGTCTAATTTCTCTAAACGAAGTGTTTGACCTTCGCTTACTCGGTGTTGTTTGCCACCAGATTGGAAAACAGCGTACATATTTTACTCCGCTTTTTCCGCACAGCCTATGGTTGTTAATTGTACAACTCGGGTGTGCGCTAAACTAATCAATAGGGCGCAGATTCTACGGGAATCATGGCGCTATGACAAGCCATATTTTTAAAAAATTGGCGAAAACCTGTTCGCCAAAGAAAAGTGCGGCAATCATGCCCTTTAGCGATGTATTAATCAACGTTTTTTAGTGTATTATTCAACAATTAAATACAACGTATAAGCCTTACAGGGTCTAACTTCAGCCGGATGAACAATGGATTTTAAAGCTATCCAAACGCTTACTGCCAATGATATGGCAAAAGTGAATGAAACAATTCAAGCCCAACTTAATTCTGACGTAAGTTTAATCAACCAGCTTGGTTTTTATATCGTTAGCGGTGGTGGCAAACGCCTACGCCCTTTGCTTGCTCTTTTATCTGCTCGCGCACTTGGTTATCAAGGTGAAGCTCATATCACCTCTGCAGCCTTTATCGAGTTTATTCACACCGCAACCCTGCTTCACGACGATGTTGTCGATGAATCAGACATGAGACGCGGTAAAGCGACGGCCAATGCCGCTTTTGGTAATGCCGCTAGCGTTTTGGTGGGTGACTTTATCTACACACGCTCATTCCAAATGATGACAACGCTAGGATCTTTAAAGATCCTTGAGCTAATGAGTGAAGCGGTAAACGTGATTGCCGAGGGTGAAGTTCAACAATTAATGAACTGCAATAACCCAGACACCACAGAAGAAAGCTACATGCAGGTGATCTACTCTAAGACTGCTCGTTTGTTCGAAGCTGCGACCCAAATCGGTGCGATTCTTACTGAGTCATCACCAGAGATCGAAACAGCAATGCAGAACTATGGTAAATACCTAGGCACCGCTTTCCAACTGATTGACGATGTGATGGATTACACTGCAGATGGTAAAGAGATGGGTAAAAACGTTGGTGACGATCTAGCCGAAGGCAAACCAACACTGCCTCTACTTTACGCAATGCATAATGGCTCTCCTGAACAAGCAAGCATGATTCGTGAAGCGATTGAGAAAGCGAACGGCATGGAACGTCTTGACGATATTATGGCTGTAATGAAAGAGACAGGCTCTTTAGAGTACACAACAAATAAAGCCTACGAAGAGGCCGATAAAGCCATCGCTGAGCTTTCTGTACTTCCTGACTCAGAATATAAGCAAGCGCTAACCACGCTCGCACACTTAGCTGTTAAACGCAGTAAGTAAGCAGGTTAATAGACAACTCGCTTCTAGCTTCTAGCTTCTATATAAATAACAAAAAGAGCCTCAGGGCTCTTTTTTTTGGTTTTCAACAAATATTTGTAGGTGAGCCAAATTCAATATCGACTGGCTTCTAATGATAACGGCAGTTGTGCTTCAATCTCTTCAAGCTCTTCCATTGGCACCGCGTACTGCTCATGCCCGTTGTAAGTCTCTACTAGCGCGTACTGCTCTTGCTCATCAATTACCAATACTTTTCCTAAGTGCCCCAAATATTCGACATTCATACCCTTCTGAACAGTAGCCATAACATTTACCTTCACATTAATTGTAAAGCTAAATACGAGTAGCTTGAACTTCAGGATCAAAAAAGCCGATCATAATGACCGGCCCTTATTAATTAGCTTAAGTCTGAGTTAAATAGCGTTTCGCTTATTTAGCGAATTCAACACCAATCTCGATGTCACCATTTAGCGTCTCAAGCATGCTATCTAAAGCGTTACGTTCGAAGTCACTCAGCTCACCGTAGCTAAGGATCGCTTCAGCGCCCTCTTTGCCTAGTTTAACTGGCTGTGCGAAGAATGGAGCGTGTTCGCCTTCACCTTCAACGTATGCACATTCAATCACGTTCTCTTCACCTTGAAGCGCTTTCACTAGAGCAAGACCGAAACGACAAGCCGCTTGACCCATAGACAGTGTCGCACTGCCGCCGCCAGCCTTCGCTTCTACTACTTCTGTACCTGCATTTTGGATACGAGTCGTTAGTGCTGCGATTTCTTCGTCAGTGAACTCTACGCCTTCAACTTGAGAAAGTAGAGGAAGAATCGTTACGCCTGAGTGGCCACCGATAACAGGAACACGAATGTCGCCTGGATCTTTGTCTTTAAGTTCAGCAACGAACGTTTCAGAACGAATCACATCAAGAGTCGTAATACCAAATAGACGACGCTTGTCGTAAACGCCCGCTTTCTTCAGTACTTCAGCCGCGATTGGCACTGTTGTGTTTACGGGGTTCGTGATGATACCAACACAAGCAGTAGGACAAGTAACTGCGATTTTCTCTGCAAGAGACTTAACAATGCCAGCATTCACATTGAAAAGATCCGCACGATCCATACCAGGCTTACGAGCAACACCCGCTGAAATAAGTACAACATCCGCACCTTCGAGTGCTGGTGTTGGATCTTCACCCGCGTAACCTTTGATCGAAACAGGCGTTGGGATATGGCTAAGATCGGCAGCAACACCCGGTGTTACCGGAGCGATGTCGTAAAGTGCAAGATCTGAACCAGCAGGTAGGCGGTTCTTAAGTAGTAGGGCTAGGGCTTGACCGATGCCACCAGCGGCACCAATAACAGCTACTTTCATTGTTATTCTCCTTGAGAGCTTTCTCTTATAGATTCTTTGTAGGGTAATTCTTGAGCTAAATCTAAGTTAAAAAACTATATTAATCACAAAGTGATTACAATCAATTAACGCTAGCTTTGCGACTTCGCGCAAGTCAATAAAACCGTGCTACACAGCAAGTTCGCATTATGGCGATAATCGACTGAAATAACAAAATAAGTCGTCGCAAATAACACATTATTCTATTAAATATTTACAGTGATATGACTAACAAATTACAGGGATGTTTTGGCTAAAATTGAATATGTATGCGAGAATATGCAAACATCTTTGTTAATGAATAAGAATGACATATGCGCAATACAGAAAAGCAAGACAACTTAGTTCGTGCATTTAAAGCCTTACTAAAAGAAGAACGTTTTGGCTCACAAGGCGAAATTGTGGATGCCCTAAAACACGAAGGTTTTGAAAGCATCAACCAGTCTAAAGTCTCGCGTATGTTAACCAAGTTTGGTGCCGTTCGAACTCGTAACGCAAAAATGGAGATGGTTTACTGTCTTCCTGCTGAGCTAGGTGTTCCGACCGTTTCTAGCTCTCTAAGAGAATTAGTACTAGATATTGACCACAACAATGCATTGGTGGTGATACACACAGGTCCTGGTGCGGCGCAGCTGATTGCTCGTTTATTAGACTCACTAGGTAAGTCGGAAGGTATACTGGGCGTAGTCGCAGGTGATGACACTATCTTCATTACTCCAACGTTATCGGTTACCACTAAGCAACTGTTTGATTCAGTGTGCGAACTGTTTGAATACGCTGGATAATTGATCTCTGTTTCATAACTATCAGCCTTATTAATGGATCACGAGCATCTATTCGCTTCGTGATCCAAATCACATCCTAGAATATCCATACCTCCCTTCCAAAATCACACTAAACCATTGATTTTAAAAAACTCAGTAGCAAATCAAACACGAGATCAAGACATCATTTGTTAGATTTTTTAGCTATACCTTTTAACATTCGAGTAATTTTCTGCCAATTTTTGATATTATTCAGCCACTTTTTCATCACATGGATTGAAAAAGGTGCCGTTTCCAAATAGGAAACTCCTGAAGCAACTACACTTGTTTCAGGGTTAATAATGAATAAAGGAAGGGAAATTCATGGCATTTACCAAACTTATTAAAGTTGGTGCTATTGCAGCTGCTGTAATGGGCGCTGGCGCTGTTAACGCTCAAGAGTTCATCACGATTGGTACTGGTTCAGTTACGGGTGTTTACTACCCAACTGGTGGTGCGATTTGTAAGCTAGTGAACAAGGGCCGCAAAGACCACAACATTCGTTGTTCTGTAGAGTCTACTGGTGGTTCAATCTACAACGTTAACACCATCCGTGCTGGTGAACTAGATTTCGGTGTTGTTCAATCGGACTGGCAATACCACGGCTACAACGGTACAAGTAAGTTCAAAGATCAGGGCGAATACAAGAAACTTCGCGCGATGTTCTCTCTACATACAGAACCGTTCAACATCATCGCTCGTACTGATGCTGGCATCAACAATGTGTCTGACCTAGCAGGTAAGCGTGTAAACATTGGTAACCCAGGTTCTGGTGACCGTGCAACGATGGGTGTTGTAATGGACGCTATGGGCTGGACTAACGACAGCTTCAAGCTTGCTTCTGAACTTAAAGGTTCTGAGCGTTCACAAGCACTTTGTGATAACAAAATTGATGCATTCATCTACATGGTTGGTCACCCGAACGGATCAATCAAAGAAGCAACAACGTCTTGTGATGCAAAACTGGTTTCAGCAACAGGTCCACAGATCGACAAGATCGTAGCTGAAAACCCATACTACGCTTACAGCACAGTTCCTGCTGGTATGTACCGTGGTACTGACGCTGACGTAAACAGCTTCGGTGTTGCAGCTACTATGGTAACAACTTCAGACGTTTCTGAAGAAGTTGCATACAACGTTGCTAAGGCAGTATTTGAAAACTTTGACACTTTCAAACGCCTACACCCAGCATTTGCTAACCTGAAAAAAGAAGACATGGTTAAAGCGGGTATCTCTATCCCTCTTCACCCAGGCGCAGCAAAATACTACAAAGAAGTGGGCCTTCTAAAGTAACTCTACTTTAAGCCTACTACACCAATAAGGAGGCTAGCCCTCCTTATTGGCTTTTCACGTTTTATAAAAATAATTTAAGTGAAAAGAACAGCCCTTTAAGTTTCTCCAATTTGGCGGACTTACCTTCGTATCAAGCCTAAGACAAAGACGAGCAAAAAACGCATTTCCCTATCCATTCACTACACTAGATAGGAAAGAAATAACGTCTCGTTGTTCGTAAGAAAGGCAGACCATCAATAATAAGGATAAAGTACATGACGCAGACAACATCACCGTCTCCAGATGTGCAAGAAATGGTGGCACAATCAGACACTGGTGCGCGTAGCCCTCGCGGTATCCAAGGCCGTATTTTATGGTTTGTGCCTCTATGTTGGTCACTGTTCCAACTTTGGTATGCATCTCCGCTGCCGTTCATTTTTAACTTCGGAATTTTAAACGATACCGAAGCTCGAGCAATTCACCTTACCTTTGCTATTTTCCTAGCATTTACCGCTTATCCAGCTATGAAGAACTCGCCGCGGGACCATATCCCGGCAGTCGACTGGGTATTAGCGCTTGTAGGTAGTTTTTCAGCTTCTTATATCTATATTTTCTACACTGAACTTGCCGGTCGTTCTGGTGCTCCCACAACATTTGATATTGTTGCAGCGGTGTTCGGTATGGTTCTACTGCTTGAAGCAACACGACGCGCTTTAGGTCCACCTCTTATGGTTGTGGCGGCAGTATTCCTACTTTACACCTTTGGTGGCCCTCACATGCCAGACGTTATTGCCCACAAAGGTGCGAGCCTGAACAAGGCAATGTCGCACCTGTGGCTAACAACTGAGGGGGTATTCGGTGTAGCGCTTGGCGTATCAACGTCATTCGTATTCTTGTTTGTACTGTTTGGTGCAATGCTAGAGCGCGCGGGTGCTGGTGCTTACTTCATCAAGGTTGCATTCTCTCTGCTTGGTCACATGAAAGGCGGCCCAGCGAAAGCAGCCGTTGTGGCGTCTGGTTTATCTGGTCTGGTATCAGGTTCTTCGATTGCAAACGTTGTTACCACAGGTACCTTTACTATCCCGCTAATGAAGCGTGTTGGTTTCCCGGGCACAAAAGCAGGTGCAGTAGAAGTAGCAGCTTCAACCAACGGTCAGCTTACACCACCTATCATGGGTGCTGCGGCATTCTTGATGGTTGAGTATGTGGGCATCTCGTATGTAGAAGTAATCAAAGCCGCGCTACTGCCCGCTCTGATCTCTTACATCGCTCTGATTTACATTGTTCATCTAGAAGCATGTAAAGCAGGTATGACTGGCTTACCTCGCCGTCACACACCGACACTTGTACAAAGCCTACTTTCCTTCACGGGTACCATTCTTGGGCTATGTGTGATTAGCGCTGCGGTTTATTACGGTGTAGGTTGGACAAAAGATGTCTTTGGCGATGCTGCAACACCAATCGTAACAGTAGCGCTATTGATCGCTTATGTTGCCCTCGTTCGCGTATCAGCAAAATACGCCGCTGAAGGCGGCATGGAAATCGATGCTGAGCTTACTGAGGTTCCAGACCCTGGCCCAACGATTAAATCAGGTCTTCACTTCTTACTACCGATTGTCGTACTAGTATGGTGTCTAACCGTTGAGCGCTTCTCTCCGGGTCTATCTGCATTTTGGGCAACAGTTTTCATGATCTTCATTTTGATCACTCAGCGTCCTTTGATGACTCTGATGAACAAATCGAACGATCTTGCAGAACAAACCAAAGCGGGCTTCGTTGACCTCGCAGAGAGCTTGGTTTCAGGCGCACGTAACATGATCGGTATCGGCGTAGCGACAGCGGCTGCTGGTACCGTTGTAGGTGTAGTAACTCTGACCGGTATCGGCCTTGTTATGACCGATTTCGTTGAATTTATCTCAGGCGGTAGCATCATTCTTATGCTGTTGTTTACCGCGGTAATCAGCTTAATCTTAGGTATGGGCTTACCAACCACAGCGAACTACATTGTTGTTTCAACCTTGATGGCTCCGGTCATTGTTACCCTGGGCGCAGCACACGGCCTAATCATTCCATTGATTGCGGTTCACTTGTTTGTGTTCTACTTCGGTATTCTTGCGGATGATACACCTCCAGTAGGTTTGGCAGCCTTTGCTGCCGCCGCGATTGCGAAATCAGACCCAATTCGCACTGGTATTCAAGGTTTTACCTATGATATCCGTACCGCAATTCTACCTTTCATGTTCATCTTCAATACTCAACTACTACTGATGGGCATTGATTCTTGGTGGCACTTAGCACTAACGATTTTCTCATCTGTGACTGCGGTACTTATCTTCGCAGCTGCAACACAAGGTTGGTGGTTCACGAAGAACAAGTGGTGGGAAACGGTGCTGCTTATTGCATTAACCTTCACTTTCTTCCGCCCTGGCTTCTGGTGGGACATGATTTACCCAGAGAAAGTTCTTTCACCTGGAGTTGAGATTGCTCAAATCACGGAAAAGCTGGATGTGGGACAATCACTTGAACTTAGAGTGGGTGGCGAAAACTTAGAAGGTGACTATTCTGAAAAGACAGTTCGCCTGCCGTTTGAAGATTCTGCGACCTCAAGTGAAGATCGTATTGCCTCTATGGGTCTAATGCTGACTGAATCAGAAGGCAAGATGATTGTTGATATGGTTGAGTTCGGTAGCCCAGCAGAAGCGGCTGGTATTGATTTCGATTGGGAAATCAAATCCGTTATCCAAGATGCAGATCGACCAATGAAAGAGTGGGTATTCTTACCTGCCCTACTGATTTTGATTGGTTTAGCGATGAACCAAAGAAGGCGTGCTCGTAAGGATGAGATTAGCGCGTAATGGATAGAGCCAAGTAGCGCTCTACTCTATTTGGCTTTTTTACTACATGGAAAAGATAATTACAGCGTTTGGTATGTACTAAGCGCTGCTCAAAAAGAGACGAATACATGTATAGACAAATCCTTGTTCCCGTTGATCTTAACGACAAAGGCTTTTCTGATAAGGCAGTCGAACTGGCGGTATGGCACGCAAAACACAGCAATGCTGAAATCCACATTCTGAACGTACTACCAGGCATTCACATGTCGATGGTGGCGTCTTACTTCCCGAAAGATGCAGCGAACCAAATGAAGCTTGATGTTAAAAATCAGCTGAAAGAGTTTGCTGACAAGCACATTGACGATGAAGTGGTGTATAAAGTTCACGTTGCCGAAGGCAAGACTTACACAACGATTCTAGATTACGCAGAAAAACTGGGCGCTGACCTTATCGTGATGCCTAGCCATAAGCGTTCGAAAATCGACAAAGTTGTGCTTGGTTCTGTTGCAAGCAAAGTGGTACAGAACTCACCAATCAATGTATTGGTGGTTAAACCGCAAGGTTAAGTCATTTAATCGACACACAATCTAAAAAGGTTGGCCTACAGGCCAACCTTTTTTGTTTTAATTCATGCTACATAGCTTTAGAGTCAATTCACTATGTTTTGCGGGCGACCCGCAATAAAGCCTTCAATATTATCCATTAAGATATCAGACAGTTTTTGAATCGAGCTGTCGCTGCCCCACGCCACATGTGGAGTGAGTAATAAGTTCGGTAAGTGGCTATTAGCCAATAGTGGATTTGAGTTGTCGGCTGGCTCTTGTGTAAACACATCCATACCTGCGCCTGCAATCTCATGTTTTTTCAAAGCCTCAACTAGGGCTTGTTCATCTACTAGACCTCCGCGCCCGGCATTAATTAATACCGCGCTCGATTTCATCATTGTGAGCTCTCGCTCTGAAATCAGATTTTGGGTCGCATCAGTCAATGGGCAATGTAGACTGATCGCATCCGCTTGCTTCAATACCGTATCAAAAGGTAGATACCCTTCTCGACAAGACTCTGCTCCTTTTCGCTCGGCAAACATCACCTTCATACCAAGCGCTTTGGCTAACATTGCGGTGGCTTGACCTAAGCTGCCACTCCCCATCAACCCCAGTGTGCTGCCAGCCACATCTTGAATCGGATGAGTAAAGAAGCAGAACTGCTTGTCCTTTTGCCACTCGCCCGCCTCAATGTCTTTATGATAACCAACAAGGTTTCGTTTAAGTGCAAACAGCATTGCGATGACATGTTCAGGAACCGATTGAATCGCATAGCCTTGCACGTTTGTCACTGCAATGTTTTTAGATTTGCAGTATTCCACATCGACATTATTGACACCGGTCGCTGAAACCGCGATCAACTTGAGTTTTTTCGCACCAGCGAGATTCGACTCATTGAGCACTACCTTGTTAGTGATCACCACATCAGCTTCTTCAACTCGCTCTGATACTTGCTCAGGAGCTGTGAAATCATACTCTACCCATTCATGCTCAAAGCTCAGAGGCTTTAAATGAATTTGAGATGGGATAGTCGCTCTATCGAGAAACACAACATTCAGCGTTGGCATTCTTCTTCCTTGGTTAGATCTATGAATCAGTCCATTCTAAGCTTTTAGCTTACTGTAGTCTGGAAGCTCAAGCGCAATTTCAAAGTGCTGTTCGATTTGTGGGGATGCTTGAGGATAAAAGTCACAGGGAACAAAGGCTTTAAACAATTGATTATTCGCTGGATGATAAAAGCTCAGCTCACACGCATGCAAAGCCAACCTATCACTGTATTCAAATGCTTCTGATGTTGCGTAAAACTCATCGCCCACAATCGGTGCGCCTATTTCCATGCAATGCACTCTCAATTGGTGAGAACGCCCGGTAATTGGCAGTAACTTAAGTAAAGTCGTTTGGAGTTCTTGCTGTTCTACCACATAACGAGTCTGTGATGATTTACCATCCTCGAAACACACTTTTTGCTTCGGCCGGTTTGGCCAATCGCAAATAAGAGGGAGGTCAATCAAACCTTCTGCTTCTTCTACTGAACCCCATACTCGGGCGTAATAGAGTTTGTGTGTCAGTCGATATTGAAATTGCTTCTTCAAATGACGCTCAGCTTGTTTGTGTTTAGCGAGCAGCATCTTTATCATTTAATTTAAATAAATACATTTAAGTTAATGCTCTTTATCAACTTTGCAACGGTCAAGCCCGCCGACTAATTCGGTTTTGAACAATAATGCCACGGAAAACCACCTCTGTAATTTGAATGTAATGTACACTGTAAAA
This sequence comes from Vibrio sp. 10N.247.311.14, assembly GCF_041467715.1. Taxonomy (NCBI): domain Bacteria; kingdom Pseudomonadati; phylum Pseudomonadota; class Gammaproteobacteria; order Vibrionales; family Vibrionaceae; genus Vibrio; species Vibrio sp. 10N.247.311.14. The sequence continues at coordinate 322 of NZ_JBFSVE010000032.1, read as the reverse complement.
TGAAAACTTAAATTCCTCTCAATTTATTAAATTAACATCAAAAGATCTATTAGATAGAGTTTTTCTGGATCGCTCATTCAGATAATCACTTATGTACGTGTACCACGGACATAAGTGATGAAGGCTTCAATGTTGAGGTTCGCCTTCAGTCTAGACCGTCGTTGAAATCGGTTTTGAGCTGTAATGTCACGGAAAACCACCTCTGTTATTCGGTTTTAAGGCTCACATATCCATCATATACCCGGGCAAACACCAGTGTGGGAGGCACAATGTACATTATAAAATGAAAACTTGATTACCAATCAATTTGGTCAGTTTACAT
>NZ_JBFSVE010000031.1:0-61227 GCF_041467715.1 Vibrio sp. 10N.247.311.14 | reverse complement strand
AATCGGCCGATAGTAATTTTACCAACCATATAACCCAATGAGAGTGTAATAAATAATGCGACAAATGGTGCCATGTCAAACAGATTAGAAATAATGTCCATGACAAGTTTACTCTTGTTACTAAATATAAGGAGTAAATAATCTAACGAATAACTTAATAATGATATTTGTTGGATTATTCAAAATAAATAAAGCATCTCGTTGCTTCGAACCGAATATTAAGAACAAAAGGTTTTATTATGTAATCCCATTTGATGGATCAAATCATCACTTTAACTGTTCGCATAGTTTTTGAAGTGCAATTTACACCTTAAGTGATTGGTTTAAATATATTTATCTTAAACCGGCAAAAGTAGATGATTTTCGAAATCAATTTCAATTAAGTGTTTCCACTTCAAGAACGACAACCTACCTACCGTTGTTTTACTGGCTTACGGCTCTCAACAAAGAGGCAGTTGGCATAATCACCGAATAAAGTTGGATTTTGATGGGTACGATCCTCTATAAGCGATTATCACAATAAATCGAACTCCGTTACCGTTGCATTCATCAAACAAATAGAGAACAGAACCATGAATACCATGCCGCATGAGCTTGTGTGGGATGAAGTCTACTTCCCACCGCTGTTATTGGTTATCGCACTGGCTTACATACTGACAATGCTAACAGGGTCAATCGCGACACGGTTTGGCCTTCATAAGTACGTCGCCTTTCCTGCAATAGCAGAACTGAGCTTGATCGTGATTTTTACTGGCGCTATCGGCCATTTTATTACCATTTTTTGAGGCACTTACTGTGATCAAACGTTATCTCATCACACTTTTATTATTGGCTGCTGCGGGAACTGTGGTTTATAGCTATTACCAGTCGTACTCAAGTAACCCATGGACCAGAGACGGACAAGTCAGCGCTTATATCGTCTCGATTACACCTCGAGTCACGGGTCAAGTCATTGAAGTGCATGTCGAAGACAACTCGAAGGTAAAAAAAGGCGATCTTCTTTTTGAAATCGATCCGAGTATTTACAAGGCGACCTACAGAAAAGCAATTGCGACTCAAAAACAAGCATTTGCCCTACTCGCCAAAGCCAAAAACGAAGAGCAACGCGCGTTGAATTTAGAGAAAAGAACGCCCGGTGCCGTGCCCGTGCTGACACTAAACAACTTGAACAACGCGGTAGAAACCAGCGCCGCAAATGTCGAACTGGCAAAAGCGAACGTAGAAGAAGCACATCTCAACCTTGAGTACACCAAGGTATATGCGCCTACTAACGGCTATATCACCAATCTGAACCTACGTGTTGGCTCTCAAGTTGTCGCGAATTCACCTGTGGTTGCGCTAATTGATGAAGATAGCTTCTGGATTGAAGGTTATTTCAAAGAGACTGATTTAGTCGGTGTCGATGCTCAGGACACTGCTTATGTGACCTTAATGATGCACAACAATGTTCAGCTAGAAGGACATATCAAAAGTATTGGTTTTGGTATCGCGAAGCAAGACGGCAGCACAGGTAATGATTTATTGCCAAACGTGAATCCAAACTTCCAATGGATACGCCTAGCTCAACGCATCCCTATCAAAGTGAAGTTAGACAAAATACCAGAAGACGTACAACTGCGTGTTGGTATGACTGCCTCGATCAAAATAATCAAAAATAGCTAGGTGATTCTTATGTTCACTGCATCGACTAAAGACGCGATTAAAGTCGCACTCTCTATCGTTATCGCAATCTGCCTAGCGTTGTGGTTGGGTTGGGAAAAACCGTATTGGGCTGCGATAGCCGTCGCAGTGATGGCATTGAACGAGAGCTTCGCCCATTCAATAAACAAAGGCCATAACCGGTTAATGGGAACCTTGTTAGGGACCGGTTATGCCTTTTTCCTCATTGCGATGTTTTCACAAGATCGATTTTTGTTTCTAACATTTCTTACCGTGTTCTTAGGCACTTGTATTTTCATGTCTAGTGACGAGAAATACGGCTACATCTTTTCAATAGGATTTACCGTGTGTTCGATTGTTGCTTGTCTGGGCGGGTTTGATAACCAAACCACCTTTCACTTTGCTGTACTTAGACTTCAAGAAACACTATTAGGTGTTGTTGTGTTCTCTATTGTGTATCGCATCGTGTGGCCTGTGAATACTGAACTCAACTTTGTACAACGTTTCGAAACCAGTAAACAAGCGTTGTTAGATGCGATGGAAAAAACAGACAACATCGACATTGTCGCACTTGAAAGCAACACCGCGAATATTGATAAGCTGTATCAACTTTTAGATCTGCCACTGACCGGAAGCTACCACCTTAAAGAGAACATCCAAACATGGCGCTTGCGTATCGATGAAATGGTACATATCCAAGATACATTACTCAAACAAAGTAACAGCGAATCAGACTTAGATATCCAATGGGCAGTTCTTACTCACAACTTGAAGACGTTCGATGTATTAACACCAGAACAATCTCTTGTTGAGGGTGAACTCAATGTCATAGGTGATCATAAAGACGTGTCTTGGCATCATGCACATCGCACGTTTGTTGAACATTTGAATGAAGATGGGCGCAAAGTGCTGCAAGGCGTGTCGATGTTTATCACATCGCTGTTGGTTTGGATTTATCTTCCAGTTCCAGGTGGTTTCATATTTCCTATGTTAGCCGGTGTATTCTCTTCTATGGTGCCGACCATGCCACCAAGCGTTATTAAGGACGCTTTTTATGGTGTGTTGGGTACAGGGTCGGTGGTTCTGTTGCAATACATCTTTGTGATGCCATTAATGACAGAACTATGGGAGCTGGGACTATTCTACTTCCTTAACATTATGGTGATATGGAAAGTGTTCGCGACACCTAAGCTCATGGTACACCGAATATTGGGTATTAACTTATTAGTTGTTCTCACATCTGGTGCGCTCAACCTCACACCTGTTTATGGAATTGAAACGCCACTTTTGATGCTCGTAAACATTTTGATTATTCTGATGATAGCGAAGTTGTTTACTGATCTATTTAGAGTGAGGGTAACTGCTTAGAACTAAATGCGCTTAACAACTCACAACAAAACGGTCTGCCAAGTATTTTTACTTCACAGGCCGTTTTTTATCTATTGAAAATCATTATAAATCAATTAATTAACGCTAATTATTACTAAGTGAGGATAGCGTCCATCAAAAGCGATTAACGCGATCTGCCACCTCCTCTTAAAATCCTCTCATTGATTGACGCAATGCATTTTTAGTCGCGACATTCACACTAGCAATCCTAACGGATGAATATATAACAACTGAACACGACGTTCAGTATTACATCGACTGTTTGAGTCTCGAAGGTTTGAGGCTACTCAGCGTGGGAACCGTCATGAGTTTTTTTGAAATACGCACCAGCGCCTGTAAGACCCATACTCTTTCTGTGTTAGCGAGCGCCCTATTACTTACCACCCCCAATTTTGCGTCTGCGGCAGAAACCAATACTTACAGCGAAGTTATGGAAAAAGGTCGAGCACTATTTGACAAATATGGCATCAGTCATGATTTACCAAAGCTAGCAATCAGTTCGCTCGTACAGGGCGAACACCTAGTTGAACACGCACATCGAACCATACAAATTGGCGATGAGGTTCGTGACTCAAGCGTCTATCTGATAAAAAACACAGACAGCAAAGGCAACATCGACCTGCGCGTCAAATACAACCCGCAAGAGCTGGATGAAAACGAAAAACTGATCGATGAAATTGAAGAGTTTACGCGCACTGAGTATCGACTAAGAAATTATGCAGAAAGCTTCGATCCATCGTCAGTGAAAGTCAATGAAAAAGACAACGGCGACGTGACCATTAGCTTCAACTATTCGAAATACGGCTTACCACAAGACATCGCCTATTTCCGTTTCTTGAATGTTGATATTGAACTTGTAGGCGGCACACCAAAACGCATGGTAATCACCAACGACAAGCCATTTAATCTTGGTAAGTCAAAAGTCGATACCTATTACCAAGTGATTGATTTCCAAACGTTAGACTCTGGTAAAGTCGTTATTGAACGTAAGACAACTAACATCGAGGGTACGTCTAAAACGAAACCGATGACCATGAGCGCTGTAACTGAACCCGTCGCAATTTATGAAGACGACAACGGCGTTAATGTCCTGCATGAAGAGCGTCTAAAAGAAGTTTCAGATCCTCGTATGCAAGAAGCGAGTGTTAAGTTAGATCGAGTATTCCCTTTAATGGGTGACATGGTGCGTCGTCAAGGTATCGATTTGCCATTACCATTCGGTGTTTCAGTTGCTTATCGCAATCAAGACATGAACCTTCCTATGACCGATTACGTGATTGGCGGTGTGCGCTTGAATGACCTGTTCGACCCTGAAGATAGCGTTGCAACGGTTAAAGCAGAAAGTCTTTCAATACGTGGTGATGTGAATATTCTGCCGTTCTGGAATGTATTCGGATATGTAGGAAAGGTAAACGTTGACGCGAATGTTGATGCCTCTTACACCGGCGCTGCGGGAGAATATCTACAAGATAAACTCAATAACAAATTACCTGGTCTAGGCGACAAACTGTGCGAGGGCGTATCAGCACTGTGTAACAGTGGGCGTTTAAATGTACCACTGCATCTCGAATATGACTTACGCGGTGCGGGTACAACACTATCTGTTGGTTACAAAGAGTTCTTTGCATCACTGACCGGCACCTATTCACAAACCCGTCTGAAAGGGATGGATGATTGGGGTGACGGCATTGTCACGATTCAGCCAATGTTGGGCTACCAATTAGTTGATTATCGCGCTCAATTCTTCGTTGGTGCTGAATACCAAGGTTTAGATTCACGTATGCAAGGTACTGTAAAGACAGACGATATTGAGTTTGATTACGACGTTGGTGTCGACATTAACCAGTGGGCATTTTTAACCGGAGTCAACAAACAGATTGGCAAGCATTACAACATGACCGTGTTGTACAACAAAGGTGAAACTCGTTCGGCTGTGACATTGAACCTTGGCTATCGCTTCTAGAACGTTTGATCTTCTAGACCTAATAAGCTCTTAGCTCATTGAACTCTGATATCGGTGTAAATCTCACGTTTACTTGCGCCGACATCATACCAACGACATTGCGCCCCCTTGTTTTCAACAGAGAGCAAGTGAAATAAACAACCACGTCAAACGCACCAATGATGGAGCGAATCACCTGATGGAAGGACAGGTTTGACGGTATCGATGCGCTGTTCGTTACTTTACCAAATTTTATTGTGGACACCTTTTTTATGACTATTGCATATCGTTCTCTCATCGCGCTCGCTATTGCGGCCGCTCTTGCTGGTTGTGACACAGACGTTGAACCAACGGTTCCAATGCCAGACAAACCTGAACCTCTCGTACCTGCCCCTGCGGAAACCTTTACTATTCAAATCGGCGACGCAAGTATCAAAGCGACCAAAGAAGAGCTGGTTATTACGTCGAATACCGAAGACGACAAACTGGCTTCAGTTGAGTCTTTTAAAGGCATTAAATTTGCCGATGCAGAGCGTTTTGAGCACAGTGAAATGGTTGATCTTGGGAGTGACATTGATGCCACTTCGTTTGGTGATGCATGTCCTCAATTGAAGACCGTTTCACAGACACAATCTGAAGACTGTTTGAACCTTAACATTTGGCGCCCAGTAGGCGTAGATGCTGATGCAGACCTACCGGTTTATGTATTCATTCACGGTGGTGACTTTGAATATGGCTCAGGTTCTGAAGCACTTGTGCACGGTGATACCGTGGTTGCTCAAGGAAGCGACGATGGTAAGCCTTTCATCTATGTAAGCTTTAACTACCGTCTTGGTCAGTTAGGTACTCAATGGATTAAAGGCGCGAACGAAGATGGCAACTATGGCCTAGGTGACCAGAAGCGCGCCTTAGAGTGGGTACATAACAATATCGCTGACTTCGGTGGTAATGCTCAAAACGTAACCGTTATGGGTCAAGGCTCTGGTGCTATGTCTATTGGTTTCTTGCAGCAAGATGACGATATCGCAGGTCAATATTTCCAACGTGCAATCATGCAAAGCAACCCTTATGGGTTCGAGTATCCAAGTTATGACGTTGCTAAGAGCCGCAACAATAACTTCGATGCAGACACTTCGGTCGACGAGATCATGGCGTCGCAAGAAACAGCTTTGGATGGTATTGAACAGCTAAAAAATTGGTTGTTAGGTTCTTTGCAAATCCCAATTCTGAGCCCAGCCGCAGATGAGACGCCAATGTCAAACCTGATGCCTTATGCTCCTTACATATTGTGTGAAGAAACTTTCCTTGGTAGCTGTAGAGAATCAGCAAAATCACCAACGCAAGCAGGCTTATCAGTACCAACTGTCCTAGGTGAAAATGCACATGAAGCGAACAGCTTTGGCATGCTATTTAGCGCTACGTTCTTAATCCCGACGGTCATCGAGTTATTAACAAATGATGAACCTGAACTGCTTACTAACGAAGATCCAACAAAGCTAGCTCTAGCTATGGTTAACTGGTTAGAAGATGAAAACAACATCGTTCTTCTGAAACAAAAACTATCTGAGCAAGCAAGTGATGAAGTTTCAGCAGATCTTGTATTGCCAAGCAGTGCGTACAGCGCAGTAACGGGCTTATTTTATGGTGCCAAGCTAGAAGGTGATCTACTTGAAATGACTGGATGCATTGATACCAACGATATTGCGGGTACCGTAGGTTGCTTGGTCGACATTGTTGAGATCACTAGCCACCAGCAAACCCAAGATATTCTGGCTCTAACTGATTTCTACCCTAACTCAGAATCTAGCTTTGGTGGCGCTCTTGACAACATGAAGCAATTTAAAACCTTGCTAAATGACACCTTGTTCAATGGTCCAGCTCGTCACATGGCAGCAAACAGCGGAGTAGAAGCAACGCTATACCACTTTGAGCACAAACCAAGCTTTAACATGTGGAACTATAAAACAGGTCTAAATGAAGAAACGGGCGAATACGACCAACTGTCAATCATTGATCTATTCAAAACGATTGGTTGCATCAGCGGTGCATGTAACGGTTCAGAACTGCCATTTATGTTCAACAAAGCTGTACGTTTTGATGGAAGCGAAGTAAATCCATCAAGCAAAGATAAAGCCCTTATGAACGAAATGTCGCGTCTTTGGTTTAGCGATGAATTGTTCCAGAGCTACCAGTACAGCGATGCTACCGACAATGTGCTTGTCATTGATGGTGCAGGATTCAGCGACAACAGCACTACCTTCGACTGGGACTATGTCACAAACCCAGGTGTTGATCCTAAGCTTCGTGAAGGTCGCTTAACGGGTCTAACAGAGCAAGGTCTTATGCCTTGGGACTGGTACCTAAACTAAACATATTCAACACCCTTCCTACTTTAACGGCCAGCTCGCTGGCCGTTTCTATATCCAAATTTTATGTTTAAACGCAGGTTAGTTATGACACTTAGCAAACTAAAAACAGCATGCACAATAATGTTGATTGCTTTGGTCACAGGATGTGCCCAACCTTACCCCGATGTTGAACCTGACTTCGAAGCTAACTGGCAAAGCACAGAACATCAAGCCGAAGTCTATTTGATCCCGAGTGCGCCTGAAGCCTTTGCGCGCCGCATTGATCTGGTTCGCCAAGCAAAACACTCGATTGATATGACTTACTTCTCTTGGGAAAACGACACTCTGGGTCTGATGCTGTTAAACGAGCTGAAACACGCCGCTGACCGCGATGTGGCCGTGCGCCTCACACTGGATGACTTGTTGGTATTCAATGACAAATGGCTTGCGGAGTTGGACTCACACGCCAATATTGAGATTCGACTGTTCAACCCTTTTGAGTCACGTAAAGCTGGCTGGATTGGTCGTGCGCTCAACTTCTCTACTCATCAAAAACAGTTAGATAATCGACTGCATGAGAAATACTTTAACGTTGATCACCAATCGATGATCCTCGGTGGGCGCAACATCGGTGATGACTACTTTGGCTACAGCGAAAGTGCCAACTTCTTTGATATGGATGTGCTGTTTAAAGGCGACGTGATTGCTGCTTTCGACCGAAACTACCAAGCGTTGTGGAACAGTGAGCATGTAGTGCCAATTCAAGAACGCATTAAAATCAAAGAGAAAGAGCAATACCAAGCGTTCACCAAAGCGTTGAACAAAGGTGAAAAGAATCAAGCATTGATCACGTCTGAAGTCGAAAGGCAGATAAAGAGCTTAAACCAACCGAAGTTCATTTCAGCCTCTGTCACGCCGGTATTTGACTCACTGGAGAAACTCAATGACAACAAGCCCTACTTTCGCCAACGTATTGAACACTTGATGAAGCAAAAAGTACCGACACCTTCTAAGGTTATTATTTCTACGCCTTATATGGTGCCAAGCGATAACAAGTTTGTATTCGTCGATGCACTTAGAGAGAGCGAAGCCGAAGTCACCTTACTGACGAATTCATCGGCTTCTAATGATTCGGGCTTTGTGCCTGCGTATTACGAAAAACACCGTGAGACTCTACTCGACAAGGGCGTAAGTATCTATGAGTACAAAAGCCAAGCGATCAATGATGATCACTACTTTCATGTTGATACCTACTACCACAACAAGACAGTAATTTTAGATGAGCGTGTCACCTATATTGGCTCTTCTAACTTCGATCCAAGATCAGACTTTCTCAACGTTGAGTTTGGGGTGTTGGTTGACAGTGAAGAGTTTGCGAAGCAAGTGACACACTACTTAACACGTCAGAAAGAGGAGTTGTTCTGGGCTGTGTCGCGAGAACAATCAGGTGACACCATCTGGGCTTCAGAGGAACAAATCCATACTAAGAACCCGAACTACAGCTCATGGAACAAGGTACCTGATTGGTTATTTCGAAAAATGAATGGCGAGTTCGAGCTTTAAGTGTTCAGCTTCGAATCTTAATTTTTAATTTTCTCCAGTCCAAATGTAAAAAAGCCGCGTAATTCGCGGCTTTTTCATGTTTCAAATACACGTATCTGAGCTTATAGACGGTAGGTCATCGCTCTTTGGGCTACGTAGTTCACCATATCAAGCGTTGTGAAGATCGAATTAACATCATTAATGTTGTAATCCACATGTCCACGCTCCACATATTGCTCAGCGAGACGGTAAATATCAACGACACGCTCAGCTACCGCTTCCATAGGATCATCAATAAAAGTGACTGTTGGAAATGCTGTTTCAAGTTGCTTTCTAACCAAAGGAAGTTCCGTGCATCCCCAAATAACCGTATCAACGCCCTTCTCTACGATGGATTGAATCGCTACAGCAAGCAGTGCGGCATTACGCTCAAACTCGCCCGCTTTGATCCCGTTGGTTTCTCGGATTGCTTGTCCACACTCTGTCATCTCACCGGTTACTTCACCATAGATAGCACTATGCACGTTATGCTCTTGCTCAAAGGAATCTGGCTTAACGAACACCAGATTCGCGTCCGTTAGGTAACGATCATAGATTCCCGAATTGTATGTGCCGTTGGTACATAAAATACCAACAACAGATTCAGAGTTCTGCTCTTTGATTTGATCAACGGTGGTTTGAAGCATGTCGACGATATAAACGTTGGTGTGCTTTTGAACCTCAGGTCTAAAGTAATGAGCGGTGTTACAGGTCATTACGCCAAACTGAACATTGGCATGTTCTAAAATGCACGCTGACTCAATCAGTTCAGGCACAGGATCGGTACCGCCTTCGTTAATCACTTCAGATCGATCGGGGATATCTGAGTTTTTCACCACTATCATGGCCATGTGGTCTTAGTCTTTAAGTGCGCCGTGTTCAATTTCTTTCTTGGCGACGATATCTTGGAACAGAGCATCTGCTTCAGGGCCCATATTACCAAATACACCGAATCGTAGCTTTTTCATTGTTTGTACCTTTGTGTTTGCTAAAGCACAAAGGTTATTACGCTCTTTCGATTTACTTGAATCCTATTAGATGGTTCGCATCCTCGCGAGTGCATAAACAGCGTACAAAAATCAGAATTGAGTACCCAAGGAAAAATGAATACGAAATTCGTCGCCTTCAGGCGCATCTAAGCCGTAAGCAAAATCGAGCTTAACTGGCATTAACTGTGAGTTCCAAATCAAACTCACGCCCGTCCCACGCTTCCAATCCGCTTGTTGATCAAATGCATCACCCACATCAAGAAATGCGCCCAACCAAATTGAACGATAGACTTGATGCTGATATTCGAGCCCAGCAGTTAACATATAACGTGCCCCCGTTAGTTCACCATTCTCGTCTCTAGGGGAGATAGATTCGTAACCATAACCTCGCAGGTTTCCATCGCCACCAGCAAAATACCGCAGTGACGACGGCACATCAGATAATGATTTGGCAATGTTGATGCCTACGTTGGAGCGGAAATGGAGCTTCTGCCTGTCACTAATATCCCATGAAAGGACACTGTTTCCTTCCAACCGCAACAGCCTTGAGTCAGAGAACAGACTAGGGTCAGAATACTCGACAGAATAGATGTGTCGATGATTGAGCTCCAACTGATCATTTTTACGATCAACCTGAGAAAAACTGATGCCAGGTAACAGCAATTGCGATTGCTCTTCCTCAGACGCCTGACGGTACTGTTCGTGCAAGTATCTGACATAAATGGTGCTTTGCCAATCACTGTCTAATTGCCAGTAACGTTCGAACTTAAGATCGTTTGTAAAGCTATTGGTGTCTCGATGATCAATTCGTTTCGATTCAAACTGAATACCAAAGTAATCCGTTGTGACTTTCTCTGTGGGGATTTTGTACCCCAACTGAAGTGATTGCTCCTGTTCAGACAAATATGTCTGTGTTTCAAAGCTGTGGCCTCTCCGGTTATACCAAGGCTTTGACCAACTGAGAGAGGCGCGCAAACCGAGATCAGTAGAATAGCCGCCACCGACCTGCACGATATTTCGAGAACTTGGCTCGGCAATGATTTCAATTGGAACTTCTAGGTTGTCATCAAGTTTGTCAAAGTCACCATGTACGATGACACTTCGAAACCATTGAGTGTCTGACAAATCAGATTGCAGTTCACCTAACTTGATGGTGTCAAAGTCATCACCTTTTTTAAAGGTGGGTATTTTCTCGATACGAGTAGGGTCAACCCCATCATCAGGAATACTTATAGAACCGAACTTGTAGCGTGGACCACTTGCAAAATACAAGTGTATATTCGCGATGTTCTCGCTAGGAATAACTTCAATCTTTGACTCGATAAACCTGCCGTCAAAATAACCTTTCCGCTTTGCTAAAGAGAAAATCGCACGCTTAGTTTGGTCGTATTCTTGGTGAGACAAAGTTAAACCTGAGCCTAACTTGCTTTGATTGAGTATATTGATGAACTCCGCATCTAGGCTAGCTTCACCTGTTATTTTTACTATCGATTCTGCGATGCGCATGACAGGACCAGAATCGATGTTAATGATCACGTTATCAGAATCATTGAGGTCGATATCGAGCTGTGGGTGATAATAACCATAAGGGTTGAGTGCATCTTGAATACGTTTAGATAGCTTCGTTTTCGATAGCTGTGATGCAGGAACATCGGCTAAAGGTTCTAAATATAATTCTACATTTTCGGTGAGAGTTTTATTAACCCCTTTAACCTCAAATTCAGCAGCACTAGAAGAGTGTTGGGTAAACAGGAAAAATGAAGTGGCCAGCACTAATTGTTTAATCGAGGTCTTCACGCGGTTACCCAATTGCTCAAAACCCGAACAGGTTATAAGCAAAGCGTTAAATCGCTGAATCTCTTATGTAGGACGCTATCCTTCGAACGGATTATCGGGTTGTTTAACACCGCAACAGTCGTTTATTAACGACTCAAATCCCAGCCCTACAGACACAAAAAAGGCGCAATTAAGCACCTTTTGAATGTCTATTACTTATTGATTTATATGGCTTGCTGACTCAAGATCAGTTGTTGTTCAGCCACACATCTTGGTTTTTTGGAGCTTTCTTCTTCTTTTTCTTCTTGCCAGTACCGGCCGGTGGCGCAACAGGTTTTAGTGCTGCGATCAGTTCAGCTGTCGCTTCGTCATCCACTTCAAAGCCTTCAATTTGCTCACGCTCAAGACGAATCTTGTTCTTCTTCTCGATGATTTTGAAGTGGTGGTAATCTTCGTGATCGATCAGAGATAACGCAAGACCAACTTCACCTGCACGACCACTTCGGCCGATACGGTGCATGTAGTCTGACGGGCTACGCGGTAAGTCAAAGTTGATTACCACTGGAAGCTTCTCAATATCCAGACCACGTGCCGCGATGTCTGTCGCGATCAGAACGTCAATCTCGCCAGATTTGAAATCTTCTAGGATACGAGTACGTGAACCTTGCCCTTTATCGCCGTGGAATACTTCTGCGATGATACCGCGCTTGTAAAGCTTGTCTGCTAGGTGCTCACAGCTGTTCTTCGCATTAACGAAGATCAGAGCTTGGCGCCATTCATGTTGTTGAATTAGGTGTGCGAGTAACGCTGTCTTGCGACCTTTTTCTACTTCGAATACACGTTGAACCAGTGTGCTCGCATTGGCACTTTGAAGTTGAACTTCAATTGGATCGCTTAGAAGTTCGTGAGTCAGCGTTTTAACTTGCTCTGGGAAAGTTGCAGAGAACAACAAGGTTTGTTTTTTGCTCGGCAAGAGCTTCAAGATTGCATCAAGTTCTTCGGTAAAACCTAGGCTTAGCATTCGGTCAGCTTCATCAAGCACTAACGTTTTCACTTTATCTAGTTTGATAGCGTTACTTGAAATAAGGTCAAGCAGACGACCCGGTGTTGCCACCAAAATATCAGTGCCGCCACGTAGCGCCTGCATCTGAGTGTTTACCGATACACCACCAAACACACAAACCGTTTTAATCGCGCCATTGAAATGCACAGCGTAAGACTTAACGCTGTCAGCCACCTGTTTAGCAAGTTCACGAGTAGGAACCAAGATAAGGCCAGAAACAAAGTTACCTTTGCCTGAACGACGGTCCAGAGGGGCATCTTCATGAATCTTTTGTAACAGTGGAAGAGCAAATGCTGCGGTTTTACCTGAACCGGTATTTGCGCCTGCAATTAAATCGCGTCCTGCTAACACACTTGGAATAACTTGCGCTTGGATAGGCGTTGGCTGTTGGTATTCAAGCTCAGATAAACGAGCCATCAAAGGAGAGATTAAGCCAAGATCAGAGAAGTTGGTTGGTGTAGTGGTGTTAGTCATTAATTGCAGGAACTCAAAGCTAAAATAATAGCGCGCTATATTAACGTATTTCAGCAGTATTACGTAACTAAATCGCCCTTTCGCTTCTATTTCACTGATTAATATCCGTCAGAAGCGAAGTTATCGATGTGAGAACCTCGATACTCGCCGTACCAACTTCGTCTAAGAGTATTCCAGCTACACAATTGTCGTGGGTTGCAGTTAGTTCAGCCAACCTGCTACCGTTTGTTCCGGTGCATACGAATTCGGCTCGGTTAACCAAACAGCGACTGCGTCTGGTGTAGCGACAAGTGGCTCAAAATTGATATTAAATTGCCATTCAGACTCACCACGCTGATAACCATCGTAAACCACAACAAAATCATGTTCGAGTTTCTTACCCCTGTTCTCGCCCGCCTTAACGCTGGTGACTTCGTTCATCGCCAGCAAAGCTATATGAGCAACATAATCCCCTTTGCCTTCGTAACTTACGCTGAACGTATCGCCTTTATAGTTGACCGTTAGCTTGGGGTTATTTTGTTGTTTGAGCGAAGGCAACGTTCTGTCTAACCAGTTAAAGTAACCGCGCCACTCTTTTCCATCGACAACAAAGCCGGGTGTGTAAACCCCACTTGTTACTCCATAAGCTTTGTACAAGCGTTGCTTCTGACTAAACGCCTTACTCGCGAACTTGTCGCCCCAACCTAAGTAATCCCAATAATCGACGTGATAGGCAAGCGGAATAACTTGTGTCCACAGTTGTGGGTCATCTTCAAATGTACTTAGATACGCATCAGCGGGAGGACAACTTGAACAACCTTCAGAGGTGAAGAGCTCGATAACCTGTGCGGGCTGGCCTTCATTACTCCAGGTTTGTGCAAGCGACACTGAGGAATAGAAGCCGATCGGTAAGGCAAATAAACAAAGTTTAATCAATGATGAATTGCGTTTGGCGTGTGACATACCGAGATCCTTGTACAAAGCGAATTGAATGACGCTCAAATACAGACCGTTATGCCTAGGTTTTTCTTTCAGGTGCTTAGTTTACGAAGAGATTGAGTTTATTTCAGATACAAAAACGCCAGCTTTAGAGGCTGGCGTTTTCTTAAAATTCTATATTTACATGTTAACGCTGAGATTAACGGTTAATACCGATATCGCGTTGCATGTGACCAGATAGGTCGCTTGCGTAGTAACTACGTGGAGAGTTGTCTACGAAAAGAATATCGAAAATGTGTGCAATCAATCCTTTGAAGTTAACCGAGTAGGTTTTCTTATCCATAGAGTTAGGAACAGCGATAGTATTCATTTGTACTGCTTGAGCCATGATTGCCTCTCTATAAATTTATTAATGTGTTTCGTTCTGATGACAAGAATAATAGGTGATCTTTTGCAGGTTAAAAAATGACTAAAATTAGATTTTGGGATTAGTTTTTCTAATAAAACAAACCATTAACAATGCCACAAAATAGATATGCAGATTATGTGAGTACAAATTCAATATAGTGTTTAAATCATGCATTTAGTACAAATACCCCGTAAACAACAGTGGCCAATATCACAGAAAATTTACATAAATAAATTTTCCACTTCATCAGCCACGTGTTCATTATCGACTTTTCGATAAGTTATATTTGTTTTTAATTTACTTGTTCAATGCCTGGCTTCTTCGCATAAACCGACGCTATAACCGCAATCGTCATCGTAGAAACCAATACCGCCAATGACCAGTAAGTTGGGATAGCCCACTCGCTATCAACCAGAAGCATTTTCACACCAATGAACACCATGATGAATGAAAGCGCGGGTTTCAAATAGATGAACTTGTCCATCATACCTTGCAGTACAAAATACAACGAGCGAAGACCAAGTAACGCAAACACGTTAGCCGCAAGTACCAAGAACGGTTCTTGTGTTACCGCAAAGATCGCAGGGATAGAGTCTAATGCAAACATCACGTCCATGACTGCGATCGCACCGATGACCAACATCATTGGAGTGAATGCCCATTTAGCCCCCTGTTTAACCATTAATGCAGGGCCATGGAAGTCCTCTGTTACCGGCATCACTTTACGAAGTAGCTTTTCAGGCAGAGTATTCACACTCTCCTCTTCGCCCTTGTCTAATGCCAGCTTAATACCTGTACCAATCAAGAACGCAGCGAACACGTAAAGCACCCAGTGGTATTCCGCCAATAGCTGTGCGCCTAGTGCGATCATAATTGCACGAAGCACCAATGCACCAATTACGCCCCAAAGAAGCGCACGAGGTCTTAGATACTCAGGAACTTGGTATTGAGCAAAGATCATCGCAAAAACAAACAAGTTGTCTACGCTAAGGGATTTTTCTAACAAGTAACCCGTAATGAATGACACGGTTGCTTTTTGCGCTGTGTAGTCACTGTTCGGCGCATAAATGTCCCAAAATAGGTAAATCGAGCCAGCAAACAAAAACGCAAGAACAAACCAGAAAACACTCCAGATTGCCGCTTTCTTGATAGTAACGTTACCGCCACGAGTCTGATAGATATCAATAGAGACGAGAATAACCGTTAGCAGGAAAAAGCCCGCATAAGTCGTCATGATTGGCGATGAAAAAAAGGATTCACTATTTGTAGATAATAGAGATTGAGTTGAGTTCATTATTCCTCCGGGCGGAAGAACTGTACAAAGACCTTCCGCAAACAAAGCATATCAAGCTCCATTACGGATCTTGACTGTGATTGCGTTGGTCTCGTTGAAGTGAAATATGGGATTTCACCTTTACATACCGGATAGACTCTTGGCCTAACGAGATGACGATATGTAAACTTGCGCTAACTACTCCCCAAACGCGTGGATAATAATCCTCTGGTTGTGTTTCGTCTATATAAATTTGCACGGAAAAAGCAAAAAAGGAGCAAACGCTCCTTTCTGATTGATGCCACTTTGTCAAATAGACACGCGAATTGATTATAAGAATAAATTCGCAAGTCAAACACACTATTGCACTGCGTAATGAAGTTGCAAAAAGAGCAATTTACAGCCCTGCGGCAGGTATTAAATACACTAACGCTGACCAAACTGATACCCAACCGACAACCGCTACCGCATCTAACCAATCTTTCTTATCCATGCATATCTCCACAAGAAGGCGACCTGCAGAGATAAAGCATAAACAATGCCAATTTTATAAATAACCCAAAGTAATAGTGTTAAATATCAGTATCAGCTTTAGTTATCTAAAACACTCCATGCAATTCAACGGTTCATTGAGGTGAAGCGACTCTGGGTGGTCTTGCAGAAACTCGATGAAGCAGTCTGCCATAGAGTCAGTGGTGACCGTGCCATCACCGATCATATCCAACACAGCGTTATAGCCCTCTTTGCCTTTCATTGTATAGGCTGACGACGCGCCCCGGTAAATACGGTTGCGAGAAACAGCTTGCCAACCTGAATCATCAGAGCGAATTTCTAGATGGTGAATCCTGTGTCCTATAGGCGCTTCTTTGTGGTAACAAAACCTCAAATTATGTGTATAAGGAAAGCTACCTGAACCTGTGCCCACGACACCATTATCAATCGCGTTATTGATTGCACCTTCAAGCATGCCAGCGATCGTTTCACCTTTTACTTCATACACACCAATAGGTACGGCAAACGGTAGTAGTTTTCCGGCAATATCGGCAACAGAGACATCGCCGCTGTTCAGTGAATTTCTTACACCACCGGCGTTGTGAATGGCAAAGTCAACCTGATGCCCTTTCTTGTTCATTAGATGGTGAAATGATTCAGCAACCAAGGGGGCTAGTTGACTCGGGCCTTTAGCATCTGGAATACGTACATGGCGAAGTTTAGTGTCTGCATGAGCAATCACTTGTTGCTGAAGCTTTCGAACTCGCGGCTGGTATTTATCCGTCAGAATGCTCTGCAGCTCAGGATCTTTCTTACACACTGCAATATTAGGGTGATTGTTTAAAAACTCACACGCCATATCGTGGGCATCGTCTTGCCCTACTTCACTCAGTTTCGCGTCTATAAAGAGTCGACGGCCTAATAACAGTTCGTTTTTACCATTGAAGTGCGTCACTTTGCCTTGAGAATCGAACTCGATTTCGCAGTGTCCTAAGCTCATGGCGTGGAAACCCGCTTGCACAACATAGGTATCGCCAATTTTCACACCGTATTCATCATCTTTAACTAAGCCGATATCAGAGAAATCACCTTGTAAGCGATGACTATGACCACCAACGATGACACCAATACCTGTTACGTTGGCTGCTAACTCTAAATCAGCTTCGTAACCAAGATGGCTAAGTAACACAATCTTGTTGATACCTGCTTGATGGATTTGCTCAATGGTCGCTTTTGCTGTTTCCAAAGCATTTTCAAACGGTGTATCGATATCTGGGTTAGCGATGCCTGCCATCTTGTCGATGCTTAAGCCGAATATTGCGACCTTCTCGCCATCAAACTCTTTCGTTATAAAAGAAGCACTTCGTGTTTCAGGCCGATAAGGCTTAACAATGTCGTTGTCCGCTAGCGTATGAGTTTTATTGATATCCTCATTCGATAGATTCCAGTTACCGGCCAACAGCGGGAATTTGATTCTTTTCGCGAAAATCGCAACGGGCTCATTACCCATGTCTAACTCGTGATTACCGAGCGTCATGGCATCTATATTAAGGGCATTCAACAAATCGGCATTGGCTTTTCCCTTGAATAAGGAAAAGTACAACGTGCCCTGGAAGCAGTCACCAGCGTGCAAGAACAAGGTTCCAACCTTCTGACGCTGGGCATCTTGTTCTATTTGTTTGAAGCGTGTTGAAATTCGAGCAAAGCCACCAGCACTGACATAAGGTTCAATGATGTGGTTGTTCATTTTAAGTGATAGCTGTAACGAGGTTGGTTCAAAGTATGAGTGGGTGTCGTTGATGTGTGCCAACACTATTTTTGTCGGCTTATTCTTTTTAGTCATATTTTCTTCTCTCTTTGTCCCTTCATACTAGGTCGAGAATCATGACAGAATCGTGAATTTTATGAAACTGCACTGCAAAAAAATACTCGAGATAGATCAAAAATCTCATTTTGCACCGTATTAATAAACAACGGGTTTTGTGACAGGTGAACATACCGGATTTGGATTTTTCGATTATGATTAAAGATATCTGTTAGCTTTCAAATAATTAGCAGAGCCTTCCGTTAGGAGTAAGCCTATGCAACTAGAAAGAATCGAGATTTCTGGCTTTCGAGGTATCAAGCGCATGTCACTCGCGTTTGACGAGCTAACCACGCTTATTGGTGAAAATACTTGGGGTAAGTCTTCATTATTGGATGCCCTTTCCGTCATTCTGCCCTCAGACGGTGTGCCATATCTCTTTGAAATGACCGATTTTCATGTCGATTACTCTGTTTCACACCCGCAGTCTCAACATCTTCAAATTGTTCTCGCTTTAAAAGCTAACGATAAGAGCGAACTTAACGCAGGTCGTTATCGCAAACTCAAACCTATTTGGGTTCAAGATGAATTTGGCGTATTTCGCATCTACTATCGCATCAGCGCGACGTTAGAACAGTATGAGACAACAACACACTATGCATTTCTTGGTTTGGACGGTAATCCGCTCAAACTCCATCACTCAGAAAAGCTCGCTCAAGAATTAATGACCTTACATCCTGTGATCCGTTTACGAGACGCAAGGCACTTTGATCGCCCTTTCAACGGAAATTCACTCAACCACAATGCTCACCTGCCGACTAATGTTCACGCTAATAACGGTCACGCTAACAATGCAAACGGAAATGGGAACAACAATCCAAATAACGGGCATGGGAACGGACATAATCACACAACCAATGGTCATGGCACGAATGGAAACGCCAGCAACGGCAATGGCAATGGCCGTCAGGCAAGAATAGAAAAGCGCATCGACAACACCTGCCGCCGTCTTATGGCGATACCCGGACATGTTAATAAAGGTGAAATGCGCAGTAGCCTAGAGTCGATGCAAAGTTTGATTGAGCACTATTTTTCTTTCAAAAGTACTTCTCGTCGTAACCCTAGAAAACAGCGAGACGGATTGCTTTATTCTGCGGGTACCAATGATCAGAGTATTCATCAACTCGTCGAAGAGACCAAGAACAAACAAACTCGCTTATTATTCATGGGGTTACTTAACGCTTATCTACAAGCTAAAGGACCAAACGACTTAAGGCGATGTGCGCGCCCTCTGTTGATCCTTGAAGATCCAGAAGGTCGATTGCACCCAACACACTTGGCAAGGGCTTGGAGCTTGATGCAGAAATTGCCCATGCAGAAAATCCTGACCACCAACAGTGGCGACCTACTTGCGGCGGTCCCACTTCAATCGATTCGTCGCTTGGTTCGTCAGTCAGACAAAACCATCGCCAATCAACTCAACATGAACCATTTCAGTAAGGATGAACTTCGACGAATTGGTTTTCATATCCGCTTCCACCGCTCTGGGGCACTATTTGCTCGCTGTTGGCTATTAGTAGAAGGTGAAACCGAGGTTTGGTTGTTCAATGAACTTGCCAACCAATGTGGCTATAACCTAGCAGCAGAAGGTGTGCAGATTATTGAGTTCGCCCAATCAGGACTTAAGGCACTGATTAAGGTCGCGCAAGAGTTTGGCATCGATTGGCATGTGGTAACTGACGGCGATGCGGCGGGTAAAAAATACGCAGCAACGGTGCTATCGAAGCTTGGTAATGATCAGGAAAGACATCGACTCACGGAACTGCCAGATAAAGATATCGAGCATTACCTATATATGAATGGGTTTGAGAGCTTTTTCCGTGACATGGTTAAGATTCCATACGATCACCCTATCCCTCCAAAGAAAGTGGTTGCCAAGGTATTGAAGAAACATGCAAAACCCGACCTTGCACTCGCCATTGTTTCTCATTGCGAGAATCAAGGACAAGAATGCATTCCGCTTTTATTAAGGTGGACATTAAAACGCGTGATCACCATGGCGAATGGAAATACCTAAACATAATTTGTTTTATAGATGCTATCAGTTGCTCTACTGATGAAATATTTATCTAGTCGCCTCAACCAAAAAAGGCACACCAAACGGTGTGCCTGTATAAATCGATATACAAATTAATTGGGGGTTATCTTGCAAGAGTTCACAGTGACTAACTAAGGTTAGGTTAACGAATTAAGCCTTTGCCTGTTTAGCGTGTTGTTCAACAACTTCCGAAGATTGAGTCGATTTCTCGTGAAGCCATAGCCCCGTTGCTTTCATCAAGTATCCAAATACACCACCAAGCAGTAAAGATGGCACTACAAGTTGCCAATCACCACCTGCAGCAAACGTCGCACAGCAACCAATGAAGGTGCCTGGGATATAACCTAGCCACGCTTGTTTCGCTTGAATACACATAAAGAAAGCCACAATAGCAGTAATCATGTAACCTAAAATCTCTAACCCTGCGAAGGTTGAGCTTTCGATAATCACCATTGCCCAGAATACGCCAGTCATGTTGGTCAATAAGCTACCTGCTAGTCCTTTAACGCCGCCTGTTGGCGAAGCAAAGTAACTGGTGCAACCTAAGAAACCTGCCCATGACAATAAGCCGAAAGAGATAGCAATCCATCCCCATAGACCTGACAAAATACCTGTTGTTAATGAAATCGCGACTAATGTACTCATACTATTTCTAAAGCCTAATTACGTAATTGAACGCAACCGGATTTAGCCTCACTTAAAATCAAGTAAGCATACTATGGGAAGATAGCCCTTATTTAGCCGATCAAGATCACATTAATAATGTATGCAGATGTGCATTTATCACTAGATAGAGACCGAAATCGCTTATTCAACATATTTGGTTATCAGTATTTTATCAAATCTACGTTACAGAACCGACCGTTTGCCTTTCATCATGCGCTTACCTTCACGCTTGATACATTCAGCAAGTGGGTTCTCAGACATATCTGCACGCCAAATAAAGGACAAGGTTCTTTCCATTTCAAGCTCAGGGACATTTAATGTGACCAGTTGACCAGACTCAACAAACTGTTCGACATCGAGATAAGGTAAACACGTTAAATATGGGCCGTTTGCAACCAAACTTCTTAAAACAGGAACGTGTTCATACTCTCGCCAAACATCAAGATCACCAATTAAATGGTGAATAGAGCTATCAAAAACTTTGCGAGTACCCGAACCATGTTCACGTAATACCCATTTTGCTTGTTCTAATTGCGCCAAGCTTACTCGTTCACGCTTCGCAAACGGGTGATGAGCCGATGCAACCACCGTTAAATGGTCCGTACACCACACTTCTTGGTGAACTCGGTTGTCATCACAACGACCTTCGATAACACCCAAGTCATATTGATAATCTAATACGCCATCAATAACCGCATCGGTACTTTGTACGCCGAGCGAGATTCGCATCTCAGGAAAGTCGTTATCAATAATACTGATGAGGTCAGGAACTAGGTGTTCCGCTGGTGTTTGGCTTGCACCGAGTTTGAGCTCTCCACTTAGTAAATGCTGCTCATAAAAACCCATCTCAATTTGCTGCGCATCTTGCAGTAAACGCTTCGCTTTAGGCCTTAGCCACATTCCCCAATGAGTAAGAGCCATTTGCTTGCCCTGCCTTTCAAACAAAGGCCTGCCGAGCATTTTTTCCAACTGTGCAAGAGACATACTTGTCGCCGACTGAGTCAACGCCAATTTGTCTGCTGCCTGACTAACGCTCCCGGAGTCTGCTACTGCATCAAATACCGCGAGTTGCTTTAATGAATAACGCAAAATTCATCCTTAATGCTTTTAATTATTTGTGTCCTGATGCTCGTTTTTTATAAAGCCAATGAGCAATCAATTTCATTCTACGCGTAACCAAATCTATATCAATAAATTTGATGTGGTTTCTAAAAATTATCAATTTTACCTCTACCCCTCAACGCCCTAATCTGGAATGGCAGGACACAACGAGCCCTGCAAAACATTACTGATTAACCATTACGGATTAACCAGGTCATTAACACTAGGAATTACACATGACGGATTGTTCAAGGGGGGGATATGGCAACCAGCACTTCTGAAAATCATCAACTGTTCTCACCAACAGAAATGATGGCGGAAGCAGAGAAGTTTGCATTAAGTAAAGCAAATAAAACCAGCAGCATGACATTGAGTTTGGCAATCATGGCTGGCGCATTCATCGGGCTTGCTTTTTTGTTCTACATCACGGTAACCACGGGCAGCGCTGATGCTGGATGGGGACTGAGTCGCTTAGCCGGCGGTCTTGCCTTCAGTATGGGTTTGATCTTGATTGTGATTTGCGGTGGTGAGCTATTTACCAGCTCAGTGTTATCAAGCATCTCATGGGCTAACAAGCAAATCACCTTCACGAAGATGCTGTCTATCTGGGGCAAGGTGTATGTCGGCAACTTTATCGGTGCCATGTTCCTATTGGCTTTGGTAAGCGCAGCAGGCTTGTATCAACTGGATGGCGGGCAATGGGGCTTAAACGCTTTAAACATTGCTCAACACAAGCTACACCACACCCCAGTTCAAGCGTTTGCTTTGGGTGTGCTTTGTAACTTGTTGGTGTGTTTAGCGATTTGGTTAACGTTCAGCTCTGCTAACGCAATGACCAAAGCAATGATGACCGTGTTACCCGTTGCAATGTTCGTAAGCTCAGGCTTTGAACACTGTGTGGCGAATATGTTCATGGTTCCGCTAGGCATCACGATTCAAGCATTCGCACCAGAAAGCTTCTGGATGCAAATCGGCGCAACACCAGCCCAGTATGCAGACCTAAACGTCATGCAATTTGTCACCGCAAACTTAATACCAGTGACAATCGGCAACATCGTAGGTGGTTCAGTATTGGTCGGCTTAGCGAACTGGAGCATCTACCGTCGCCCACAACTTAAAGCAGCAAAAATTACCGCTATTACACAAACAACAGAAATTACGTCAGTTAAGGAAATTACTATGAACACAGCAACTACTATCAAGCAAATCATGAACACTCAACCAATTACACTGAGCGTAGAAATGCCAACATCAGTCGCGATTGATACACTTTTAGACGCGCAACTTGTTAGCGCTCCTGTTTGCGATGTTGAAGGTCGTCTAGTGGGTATCTTCTCTGTTCATGACGTAATGGTTGACCTTTGGTGCCAAGATTACATCCCAACTAAAGGCCAAAAAGTTGTAGACCTAATGAGCCGTGACGTTGTGGCAATCGACGCAAACGACAAGCTAGTGGACGTTGCTGAGTTCCTATGCATCGACAAAGAGCAACTGTACCCGACGACAAGCATGGGCTTCGCAACTCGCCTGACATCTCTTTCTCTAGAAGAGCGTGCAAAAGCGATGAAAGTAAGCCAACCACATATGCTTCCAGTGTTAGAAAACGGCGTAATGGTGGGTGTGTTGACTCGCATTGAAGTGATGCAAGCACTACGTCCAATCTACGGTGACCGACTAAACGTGGTTCCACAAGCTGAACTAGAAACGGCTTAACTAATCTTAAGTTGAACTATTAGGGATTAGTAGTTCAATTAGATAACTCAGTCATGGCAACGTTGACTGGCTAGAGGTAAACGGTGGCTTTTAACGTACTAAACGGTTTGACACAAAACAGACCTAAACGCGTTGCCATTTATCTCAATAAAAAAGGCGCAAAGTGAAAACTTTGCGCCTTTCTCTATTTCTAAATACTGACCTATTTAGTATCGACCAAACTTTTGATGTCTCTAAAAAATGTTGATACCTGTCAGAGAGCTAGAAAGCTAGATTACTTCTTTACACCTTCAACGTGTAGATCCATATCTACATAGCTTGAAGCGCCCATTACTGGAATGTTGAAGTCAGCAAGTTCTAGACGAGTTGTACCAACAAAACCTGCACGCTCACCGCCCCATGGGTCTTGACCAGCACCGATGAATTCAGCTTCGATAACGATAGGCTTAGTTACACCGTGAAGTTTAAGGTCACCCATTACTTCAAGTTTGCCGTCGCCTTTATCAACAACTTTCGTGCTGTTGAATGTCGCATCAGAGAACTTACCAGCATCGATGAAATCGCCGCTACGGATATGCTTATCACGTTCTGCGTGGTTTGAATCAAGGCTTGTAGTATCAACCGTTACGTTTACTGTAGACGCTTCAACGTTGCTTTCATCAAATGAGAAGTCACCTGAGAATGTGTTAAAACGACCTTGGATAAAGCTGTAACCCAGGTGGCTAACTTTAAAGTTAACTGAAGCATGCGCACCTTTTGTATCAATCACGTAATCAGCGGCGTTCGCAGCGAAAGGCATTGCCATTGCAAATGCTAATCCTGTAGCGATAATTGACTTTTTCATTTTGAAGCTCCTATCATTTTTCGTAGCGTATCGTCTTTGTCGATAACGTGGTGTTTTATCGCCGCTAAGGCGTGTACTGATGCCATGATGATCAGTACCCATGCAGCATAGTAGTGAATCGTTCCTGCGAGATCAGATTGGTTTGCAAACAGTTCACCCATACTTGGTACAGTGAACCAATTGAATACGTCGATCCCGCGGCCATCTGATGTTGAAATCAAATAACCTGAAATAAATAAAACCGCTAAGTTAATGTACATAAAGCCGTGAGCGATCTTCGCTGCTGCAACTTCATAGCTTTTACCTTCTACTTTAGGTGACGCGGTAACTAGTTTCCAAACCAAGCGGATAACAGTAACAGTAGCCAAAAGAATGCCTACCGAGCGGTGATAGTCTGGCGCTGTTTTATACCACTCGCTGTAATATGAAAGATCAACCATCCACAGGCCCACACCAAATAAGCCAAATACTGCGAGAGCTGAAATCCAATGCATTGCTCTAGCTAAAGGGTTGTAATTTCTAACGTTGTTGTCCATGCATCTCTTCCGAATGTTAACGAATCGTGTAGTTTTGAAAAGCGTACCCTACACTAAGTTTGTGTAACATATTATTTACCAAGCTTTACAATAGTTACATCATTGCAAATTAAACGAGTTATTCAAATTATTTGAACAAGTTTGGGCTAAACGTTAAATTTCAACAATTTGCTCGATCTCGTAGAGCTCATCTGAGATGTCTAACATTTTGCGTTCCATCACTTTCTGAGCGTCTTCTATCCCTTTGTTGTAGTAAACAGCACCAAACTTTTTGCTGATGAAGTCGACCAAGAATTCCGTGTCGAACTGACCAAGCTCCACATCAAGTTCATCTTGCAGATACTTTTGGAGCGTATGAGTAAGCTCAGACTTTTGTTTCGAATCTAATTGAATGGTCATGAATGTTTCCAAATAAAGAGTAAGTAGATCAATTGTGATTTGCTGACTAGACTATAGTCGAGGTAACTAGCTAGAATTCCTCATAATTTAGAATACAGACCTGTAGAGCGCCAGTGCTATCCATAAAATCACTCAGCAATGGTTAATTTTGATAGAGAGATCAAGAACTCGCACTTTGACGATAGGTAACGGAACCGCAATTACCGTACTATTGCCCATCAATAAGATAGTAGCTGTGTATAAGGGACTTCATTGTTATTAGATCTAGTGATTAAAAGCGTTAATCAATTTCAAGACGATTGCCTAAAGCTCTGTGAACGCCACTACCCTACTGTACACAATCAAGGGATCAGTGAGCACCATATAGGTAAGGCATTTGCCCGCCGAATGGAGCACACCTTCGTTAGCTTTAATCATGCAAGCAACATCAGCCCACTTGAAATGCTTTCCTCTAGAGAAACGCCTCGACACTTCCGAATATCTTCCGAAATCGGTACCGTTTGGATGATCAGTCATCATATGGTGAGTGCCGGGAAAACCTGTCGTAGAAAGTTGATGTTAGACATCCATAATTGGCAACAAGAGTATGGATTTTCCATTCAACCCAATGACGTTTTGATCATTGTCTCAGACCATTGGATTAGCCGAAGCAAAAACAGCGGTGAATTATTGCATTGGTGGATGGGTGAACTCCCAGACGAGATCACGGAATATAGCCAACAAGGTATCACGCTAAGAGAGAGTGATTCTCAATTCGCTACTGACTTAAATAATAATTTTAAAATCAGCCCTTGCTTCATTAAATTTGGACACCCTTTAAAGCGGTCAGGAAATCAACAACTGGTTCGTAAATACCTGCAACTTTACGCAGTACTTCAATGGCAGTAAGAATACGGGTCAACTTTTTTAATCAGTCTTGAAAGTAAATAGTTAGACCTCCATCCCAATATTTTATAAAACCCAACTCAAGCCCTACCCAATAATCAATCAAAATTTATCTTCGATAAAATAATAACTTATCAGCTCATCGTTCATATTTTGAGAAGTAGATATCATTTATATGCAAACAGAGTTGTTTGTTAATAATGTAACTTTGACATTCCCCCATAACCTGAGGCTTTATCCTTACTTTCACCTGGTGTATTAGCGTTGAAAGCTTATATTGATTGGTGTTGATATAAGATAGATTACTCAGAGATTAAATTCACAATAGTCATTATTAATGGTGAATGATAAGTAATTTTAATGACTAATATCAATTATCATGCTGTTTTTTCGTTAATTATATTTATTTAAATATTGACTCTACAAATGAGTTTTATTAATTGACAATTTACTTACACCTGTCAATATTGTGACAGCCGCGACATGTACGTCCGCCATTGAATAAGCCCTCTTTACTAGCGACTATGATTTTATCAGACAGAAGTGAATTTATTAGCTGTATATCTGTGGATGCCGATATGCAGTTTATTGCGAAATATCAAGACCTAACACTTAGAAGTGTCTACCAACCTATATTTGATTCTTCTATGACTCAGATAGGTGTAGAGGCTTTAGTTCGAATTTCGAACAGCAAAGGTGCCATTGTTCGCCCTGATCACTTCTTTCATTCCGACGAAACCTCATGCACAGACAAAATTAATGTAGAGAGGCTGAGCCGAGCCATTCATATACGCAACTTCGCACAGTCGACTATTCGTCATTTACACCTATTCTTGAATGTTCTTCCTAATGTTGGCGAGTTATTTGCCGCAGAGAAAGTGAGCGATAGCTTGTTAGCTAAGCGCCTGCATGAGCTTAACTTATCGTGCGAACAAATTGTGATGGAGTTGGTCGAGCTTAATGTAGAGAGTGAAGAACGTTTGAAAGACGCAGCCCATTCATTAGCGGAAAATGGTTTTCAAATCGCTGTTGATGATTTCGGAACACAAGCGTCAACCGAACAGCGCGTTCGTCACATTAACCCTCATATCATCAAGATAGATCGCTCGGTTATGTTGGACTTTGAACAAGGCGACACTCGAGAAATGGAGTTAGTACTTGATCTTGCAAACCAAATTGGCGCAAAGACAGTGATTGAAGGTATTGAAACCCAACAACAACTCGAAGCGATGCAGGGCTTAGGCTTCAATATGTATCAAGGCTACCACTTAGCCATGCCAAAGCCGATTGAATTAGACATACGGCTAGCAATTTAGAATCGCCCTATTGTTCTTAAAGCCGCTTGCCCATTGGGTAGCGGCTTTTTTAATGCTTATCTATTCGTACCTATTTGCCGCTCTCACGTGTAAACACATTTCAGGACGGGACAACAGGTATAAAAAAGCCCAGTCGAATTTGACTGGGCTGGCTTAAAAGAATCTGTTTTATATCATTCCCTAATAACCCGCAGTGGACGGTTTGATTCTATATAAAATAGCGAACATCACCGGTACTACTATTAGTGTTAGTACGGTAGCAAAGCCTAAGCCTGCCATGATGGTAATCGCCATCGAGCCGAAAAATGCATCGAATACCAAGGGAATCATGCCCAAGATAGTTGTTAGTGCTGCCATAGATACCGGTCGCACACGACTGATCGCGCTGTCGACAACCGCTAAATATGGGTCTTTACCTGTTTGTAGCTCACTGTTGATCTGGTCAAGCAGTACGATACCGTTCTTCAAAATCATGCCACTTAGACTCAATAGTCCTAAGAACGCTGTGAAGCTGAATGGCATATTAGTACCTAACAGACCAATCGAAACACCAATGATAGAGAGTGGCACCGTAAACCAAATCACAAGTGGCTTACGAACCGAGTTAAACAGAAGCATAGTGATGATAAACATCAGCAAGTAACCCATTGGCAGTGAACCAAATAGAGATTCTTGTGCATCTTTAGAACTCTCGTACTCACCGCCCCAACTAATGTTGTAACCTGCTGGTAAATCGAGTGCTTCAACCTTTGGTTTTACGCGAGCAAACAAGCTAGCTGGTGTTTCATCACCTAATACATCGTGATCAGCCAGAACCGTTAGCGTACGCTTTCTGTCACGACGTTGAATCAGTGGCTCAGACCATTGAAGCTCAACCCCATCAATCACTTGTTCTACAGGAATGTAGGTTTGCAGTGATGGGCTCCAGATCTTCACATTGTTTAGTGATTCAAAATCAAAACGCTCTTCTTCAGGCAGGCGTGCCACGATAGGTAACATATGAGTACCATCACGCAGTAGGCCGATGTTGTAACCGCCAAACGCCATCTGTAATGTCTCAGACAAGTCAGTTTTTGAAATGCCTAGGCGACGAGCCTTAGATTCGTTGAACAGTGGTACAAGTTCTTTAGTGCGTTCACGCCAGTCATGACGAACATTTCGAGAGCCTGGATCGGCAAGCAAGATGTCTTCGACTTCAACTGCAATGTTACGCAGTACTTGTGGATCGGCACCGATAATACGCGCTTCAATTTTTGAAGCGGGTGACGGACCAAATTCAATCAACTTGAACTGGAACGTCGGTTGTTCAAATTCGTTTGCTAAGTCTTTGTCTAGCGTCTCTAACGCCTTAAACATGGTGTCGCGGTCAGTCGTTCTTACTTGTAACTGAGCGTACGCTTCATAGCTTTTCTCTGGTTGGTATGTCAGAGCGAAACGTTGCATGCCCTGCCCAACCGTTGTCGTTACAAACTCAACGTTGTCTTGCTGGCGAATGTAGCTTTCAACCTTTTCAGTCTGCTTGATGGTTTCACGAACATCTGTGCCTTCTGGCATCCACATGTCTACATAGAACATTGGCGTATTTGATGGCGGGAAGAACTGCTGCTTCACCATACCAAAACCGACAACGGAAACCGCTAATAGCGCGACCATACTTACTACAGTAAGCCATCTAAATCGAAGCGCTACTTTCAGGCACGCACCAAATACAACGAACAAGATGCCTTTGTAAGGGTCTACGTTTTCATCAACCTTGTCTTCTTCTTTAAGCAACATCTCGGCAAGGAATGGCGTTAGTGTTAGTGCAGTTACCCAACTCAAAAACAGTGAGAAACACAGTACCCAAAACAGTGAACCCATGAATTCGCCTGTCGCATCCTTCGACAAACCAATCGGTGCAAACGCTGTGATAGCGATAATGGTCGCACCTAACAGTGGCCATTGTGTTTGCTTGACGATGTCTTTCGCTGCTTGAAGCTTGGTTTTGCCTTTCTTCAAGCCCACCAAAATACCTTCAACGACAACAATCGCATTATCCACCAGCATACCCAGCGCGATGATCAGTGCCCCCAGAGAGATGCGGTGCAGTTCAACATCGTTGTAATCCATCAGGATGAAGGTACCGAATACCGTCAATAGAAGAACCAAACCGATGATCAAACCACTGCGTAAGCCCATTGCGAACAACAATACAATGATAACGATGGCTACCGCTTCAACTAGGCTGATTAAGAAGTCAGCCACAGATTTGTCTACTTCTTGCGCTTGGTTGTAGAAGTAATTCAGTTCTACACCCGCTGGCTTAATGCTTTCTAGGCGATCCAGTTCCGCATCCAGTGCTTTACCAATCTCAACCACGTTTACACCAGAAGAGAACGCAATACCCAAGTTGATTGCTGGTTTACCGTTGTACGTTAATACATTGCCCGGCTTTTCTTGAATACCACGAGTTACTTCAGCGACATCTTTCAAGCGAATTAGGTTACCCGTGTCGCGACCATGAATGATTAAGTTTTCTAACTCTTCAACCGTACTTAAAGTGCCGTTCGGTTTAATCGTTAGGTTTTGGCCATTGAGCATTACCTCACCGGCTGACACCACACTGTTTTGTTGTGATAGCAGTGACGTAACCATCGACATATCTAGATTCAGCGCGGCTAAACGCTCAAGTGACATCTCAACAAACAATTGCTCTTGTTGGTCACCTGCAATGCTTACTTTGCCTACACCGTCGACCAATTCGATTTCACGGGTTAGATAATCAGCATATTGTTTAAGCTCAACGTAATCGTAGCCATCACCCGTCAGCATGATCATCACGCCAAACACATCACCGAAGTCATCAATGATCTGAACTGAGTTAACACCACTAGGAAGCGTGGGCTGTAGATCGTTGATCTTACGACGCATTTCATCCCAGATTTGTGGTAGCTCGTCTGGACCGTAGTCCATCTTCATGCTCACCATAATTTGAGACATACCATTCGACGACGTTGAGGTAATCTTGTCGATGTACGGAAGCTGTCTTATCTCTTTTTCAAGTGGGTAAGTCAGCTCTTCTTCAACTTCCATTGACGTAGCGCCAGGGTAAGTTGAAATAATCATTGCATCTTTAATGGTAAAAGCTGGGTCTTCTAAACGGGATAGATTACCAAAAGACGTCACACCGCCAATGGCCAAAATGACTAGAAACAGCCAGCTGATTACTTTGTTCTTTATTGAATATTCTGCGATGTTCATTCTGCTTTTCCTGACAATTGGATTCCGTCACGGAGTTTTCTTAAATTCGAATTTACGAGTAGCTCACCTTGCTCAACACCATGAGCGATGAGTGCGCCTTGGCCACTGATCTTGTCGACTTCTACTTCGCTTTTGAATGCTTGTCCGTCTTCCATTTTCCACACATAGAACTGATTCGCTTCAGAGCCCGCTTCTAGCGTTGTCATTGGTAATTGGTAGCCTTGAACATCGCTCAGGCCCGCTTTCGCCATATCTACATTGACCGTAACGCTCGTGCCCGGCAGAATTTCACTTTCAGGCTGCTGCATCTGCATCCAAAATTCGTAGGTACGGGATTGTGGGTGCAGTTCACTGGTGTGTTCTAGATACGTCAGTGGATATTGGCCTGTGTGACCGCCAAAGGTCGCCTCAGGACGATAGCTATTTGAACGCATGTCTGGACTGATTGATGCCAAGATCGAATCTGATACTTGAATTCGTACATACACCTTATCGTTCTGGTACACGCTTAATAGTGTTTCACCCGGTGTCGTGTTTTCGAAACGTTGCTTGTCCACGGTAGAAACGGTCCCGGAAAATGGCGCTAAAAGCTCTGTGTAACTTAGCTTGCGCTTTGCAGCCGCCAAATTCGCCGATGCCAGCTTATAGTTAGCCGTTAGTTGGTCTAGCTCTGACTGCGACAACATCTTGCTACCAAACATCTCCGTTCCACGGGCCAACTGTTTGTTTGCCAGTTTGAATTGAGATTGAGCATCAGTCAGATCTTGTACGTACGTTGCGTTATCTAAGGTGGCTAATAACTGGCCTTTTTCGACGTTGTCGCCGGCTTCTACCAAGACTTGTTGGATTTCGCCTGCGAGCTTAAATGCCAAGGGGGTCAATTCAGCGGGCATTACCTGACCGTTAAAACTTCTGAATTGATCAGTCAGCGGCGCGCCAACTTCAAAGGTAGAAACTAACAGAGGGGGTTGTTCACGATGTACAGCTTCACTGTTACAGGCTTGAAGTAACATAGCCGACGCGACAACAATTGATAATTTGGAAAGGTTCATTAAATACCGCCCTCACGTAACCAAGCTTTTACTTGCTGTCCATCGGATAACACATCCACACCCGCTTCAACGATAAGGTCGCCAGACGACAATCCATCAATAACCTTGCCTTGCTCATCAAGAAGGACTTGTACTTTAGAAATCAATTGAGAATCAGGGTTATAGCGCCATAGCTCACCATGGTCAGCTTCTTTGGTTAACCAAGCTGAATCAACAATGCCAATACCGTAGTCAGATTTATGCTTCTGAACTTCAACTTGCGCTGTCATCCCAGAAAGTAAATTGATGCCTTCCGGCTTTTCGATGGATACAACCGCTTGGTAGCTGTTGGTGTCTTCATCTGGTTGTGTAGAGATTTCTTTAAAGCGAGTCGGGATACGAATACCACGGTGGCTATCCATCACAACCCACATGTTTGAGCTCGTTAGGTCTTGAATAGAACGATCTTCAAGCTTTGATACTGGAATAGAAAACGTCACGTCCATCTCACTGTGATTCAAAATATTCAGTACAGGCTGCTTTTCTGCGATCAATTGATATTGTTTTCCAAACACCATCGATACCACGCCATCGAATGGAGCAACTAAGGTGGTGTAGCCAAGGTTTGTTTTTGCTTGGTCCAACTCAACGTCAGCGGCAGTAAAGGTGTTTACGGCTTGGTCGTAGTAATCGGTACTGACTAACTTTTTCGCGTACAACTCAGAAGCTTGTTTGTATTGGCTATTCGCAAGATCAAATTTGGCTTGTGCTGCATCAACCGCGATACGGTAATCCGTCGCGTCTAGTACGGCTAACACCTGACCCTTCTTCACTTCTTGTCCCATACGAACATCGAAGGTTTCTATATCTCCACCCACTTGGAAAGAAAGCGCAGCACGGTCAGTTGCATCCACTTTTGCAATGAAGCTATCAAGCTCGATATCCGTCTGCAAAGGAATCTCAAACAGCTTTACAGGCTTAACAACTTGAACCGTTTCTTCTGACTGAACCTTATTACATCCGGTCAAAGAGCCTGCGAGCAATAGTGCTGCAATCACAGCTCCCATGCGCTTGCTCGATATGGCATTGATAGACAAATTGGACTGCATGATGTCTCTCCATTTAATTATTATGATTTATTACACAGGTGGGCAGTATATTCAAAATTCCGTAATCCACAAGATTTACTTTCCACCTGTGCAGTATTTTTTATTTGAGTAAAAACAGTGTAGAATGTGGTAATCAGGTAAATGTGTGAAATGAAGATGACTGAAAAGAAACAAGGCAGAAGAAGCGCAAAAGACGCTGAAGAGACGAGATTTTTGATCATGGGTGTTGCTGCGGATATGTTCTGTGAGCATGGTTATGATAGCGTTTCGCTTCGTAACATCAGTGAGAAAGCAGGTGTATCGCATAGCCTTATTCGCCACCACTTTGGCAGCAAAGAAAAAATCTGGCATGCGATAAGCGATTGTTTACACGCCTATTTTCAGTCTTATATTGCTAAGATAGTGGAAGAGTTACCAAAAGGCGTCGCGCCAAACATTACTATCTATTTATTTAGTATGCGCCTTTTTAGCAACATGATTCACTCACGAAAACCGATGCAACTTATCACTGACTCTGTTCGCCAAAAAGACAACTTGGTCGATTATTTTATCGACAATGTTGGCGATGTCGAAAAAGAAATCAACATGTTAGCTGAACAATATAACGATGCGAATCCAGAGAATTTGATCAACATTTATGAGATTAAGTGGCAAATGATCATGTATGCGCACGGAGCGGTATGCCTAACTCCCTTCATGGAGAGCACTTGGAATGAAGGCGATATGGTCACCTCGCCCGAAGATGCCCTACTTAAGCATTGGCAGCTTTTCAACACGCAGATGGTCAGCAAGTTTAGAATAGAAGACCAATGGGTGCTAAACCCAACTAGCCTAGAAGAGCTAATTTATGAAGTGCCCTGTGTATGGAAGTGCAATCAAGAACATCATTAATCCAGTGTTTTTATTTTCCTTGGTCGTAAGTTGATTTACTTAAAACAAAAATGCGCCGTTACAGAACCAACTGTAACGGCGCATTTTTATATCTATAGATCTTTAAACTGGAGCTTTGTCCAGCTTGTTAGCGACGTGCTTTACCGCGGTTTTGGTGAATCTTAAGCTTCGCTTTGATCTTACGTTTTTCTGATGAACGACTTTTACTGCGCCCACCGCGATCAGGGGCTACATCTTTTTCTAGGCTTGGTTCAAAGCCCTCTAACCACTCTTGAGGCAAGCGAGTATCAAGTAAGCGTTCAATGTCACCCAATAGGTACGCTTCATCCTGACTCATCAAAGAAATCGCTAAACCAGTATTACCTGCGCGGCCAGTACGTCCGATGCGGTGAACGTAATCTTCAGCTTTAAATGGCATGTCATAGTTCACAACTTGTTCTAGCTGCTGGATATCAATACCACGAGCTGCCACGTCGGTTGCAATCAACGCTCTCACCTTGCCTGATTTGAAATCGTCCAGTGCTTTTTGGCGCGCACCTTGGCTCTTATCACCATTGATTGATGCCGCTTTGATGCCGTCTAACTTAAGCTCTTTAACTAGAGCATCAGTGCCCTGCTTAGTTTTCGTGAACACCAACACTTGTTGCCAGTTTTTTGAGCCAATCAAATAGGCCAATAGTTCACTTTTACGCGATTTATCAACCGGATAAACCATCTGGGTAACGGTGTCAGCGGTGCTGTTTTTTGGCGTAACTTGAATTTCGCTTGGTGACTGCATCATTCGATGTGCAAGTGCTTTAATTTTATTGTCGAACGTCGCAGAGAAAAACAGCGTCTGACGTACGTCATTCATGCGAGAAAGAATGCGTTTGATGTCAGGCATGAAGCCCATATCTAGCATGCGGTCAGCTTCATCCAGTACCAGTACTTCCGTTTGGCTCAACATGATGTTTCTAGTGAACATGTGATCAATAAGACGACCAGGCGTCGCGACCAGGATATCTGCACCACCGCGTAGGTTATCAGTTTGAACCTTCATGCTAACGCCGCCGTAAGCCACCACGACTTTAATGTCGGTGCCCTTTGCGTAGCTAGTTAAGTTATCGAAAACCTGTTGTGCCAATTCACGAGTTGGTACTAACACAAGCGCACGAACGAGCTTAGGGTTCGGAATAACATTGTCTTTTGTCTCGATTAATCTTTGAATAATCGGTAAACCAAACGCGGCCGTTTTACCTGTACCCGTTTGAGCACCAGCAAGTACATCTTTGCCTTCTAATACCAATGGAATCGCTTGTTCTTGAACACTGGTAGGAGCCGTAAAATTAAGCTCAGACAGCGTGGCAAGAAGATGCTCAGATAATCCTAGTTGGTTAAAAGATTTTGTAGATTCAGACATAGTATGATGCTCAAAGATTAAATAGGCGCGGATTGTAGCAAACCTGCATTACGCTGTTTACCTTTCCTTTTGATTTTTCTTCATTTGAAGCGCATTAAACTGCTTCGCTTCTTCTAAAACGTTGGGATAAAGCTCATTAAAGTGACACTGCAACGTATCGTAGTGACGTTCGAGGTCATCGTAACATGCCTCGAGCATACCGAGCTTAGGCCTTCTCAACGCCATTCGCTGCAATACCACCTCTATAGACGACATGTCTTGATAGCTCTCTAACCATCGATGCTCAGCCATTTTCTGATGAACCATAACGAAATTTTCTGGCCAGTGTGGCTCTTGATGTTCAAAGATCTGCTCATGGCTATCTAAACAAAAACGTTCTAATGTCTGCTGTGAAAACTGAGCCCAATGATTGGCTAAGCAGTGATCCCAAAACACATCGAGTGCGATAGGCGCAAAGCGTCGTGTTTGGTCTGAGAAAAGTGATTTTGCAGAACGAGATACATCATGACGATCAGTATAGCTATCAACAAATCGATGAAGCCTAATACCGTCAGAAAGGGAATCAGAATAGTGTTTATTAGGGTCGCCTTTAACAAAATCACCTAACAGGTTACCTGCTAAGTTACTGTTACAGTGCTTGGCGATGTGAAGGTGTGCGAGAAAGTTCATTGAACCTCATTAAAGTATCGAGAACTAAGTAACATGGTAAACGTACTCGTTTATCTTCGCGAACTTTAATGAGGATAGTTTTGGTATGACGTGTGAGCGAATACGATTTGCTCAGTTTAGAATTGTTTGCTTTGAGAAGCTTTAGCTAAGAAAACTTTTAGCTTTAAAACGTTTCAGTTGAAACTGAATTAAAGATCTTAAAAGCTTAGTTCGAAGACTTGAAAAGCTCTTCTGCTAACTGTTTCACTGTCTGCTCATAGTCAGACAAATCAATGCCAATTTCCATAGCATCTAACAACTCTAGACTTTCGTCATTATAAGATTGGTCACTCATTGTGCCCCCTCTATTCCTTGATGTGGACATGATGTCCGATTAACTAGTGCACCATCTTGGACTTATATTATGTCACTTTGATGAACGCACTCTACTCTACCCATTTCATATTCATAGCTTAAAGCTACTCGCGATCATTAACGCTTTTTTGCGTTAAAGGGTATACGCGAACGACATATGTACTGCCACCTTACACCAAGTACAACAAATTACTCGTAAATTTTGAAACCGATCATGGTCAAACGTTTGCTTTGCTCATTTGAATGCTGACACGCCCCTTTGTGTAAATATTAATTTACAGTGGATGTTTTTAATTACAATAAGAATTGCATTTGGAATTAAACTCAATCAGAATACTTCAAAATCGAGATATTCTTTGGGTTTATGCGCTTAAGCTAGAAGAATTACAATGAAAACACACCCTAACGTAAAGAATTATATACAATGAATAAATCAAAGGTTTTTGGTAGTACTTTGATCATTGCAGGCACAACCATTGGTGCTGGCATGCTCGCTCTTCCACTTGCTTCTGCAGGTATTGGCTTTTCAACTTCACTTTTCTTGATGCTGGGTTTATGGGCGTTAATGGCTTTTACTGCGCTATTAATGGTAGAGCTTCACCAATTCGCAGAATCTGACGCTACCCTACACACGTTAGCTCATACCATTTTGGGGACAAAAGGAAAGTGGATTGCGAGCTTCGCGGTGATGTTTCTTTTCTACGCTCTGTGTGCGGCATACATAGCTGGCGGCGGTGCGCAATTTAACCAACGAATTTCGGATATCGCGGGTATCGAACTTAATGCTCAAATCACCACGCTTCTATTTACCCTATTAGTTGCCGGCGTTGTTACGATTGGTACACACAGTGTTGATAAAGTTAACCGCGTTTTGTTTGGCTTAAAGCTTATCGCGATGGTTTTGGTACTCAGCTTCCTAGCGCCAAACATTACCTCTCAATACTTAATGAGCATGCCTTTACAGCAAGGCCTTATTGTTGCGGCTATTCCGGTTGTGTTTACCTCTTTTGGTTTCCACGGCAGCATCCCATCAATTGTTCGATACCTAGATGGTGACGTTCGTTCTTTACGTAAGGTAATGATTATTGGCTCGGCACTGCCTCTGGTTATCTACGTTTTCTGGCAAAGTGTTACTTTGGGCGTGATTAGCCAAGAGCAGTTGTTGTCTGACACAAGCTTGGGCGCGCTATTAGTCTCGCTATCGCAAACGGTTCATCAATCCAACCTAAGCGTGATCGTCGGTGTGTTTGCAGACCTTGCACTGCTGACATCTTTTATTGGTGTGAGCTTGGGCTTATTTGAATTCATGGGCGACTCACTGAGCAAGAAACTAGGTAACGCAAAACGTGTTAAGACAGCTGCTATCACCTTCTTACCGCCACTGGGGTTTGCCTTATTTTACCCACAAGGCTTCATCATGGCTTTAGGCTACGCAGCCATTGCACTTTCAGTGCTCGCGATTCTGTTACCAACAGTGATGGTCTACAAGGTTCGTTACACTGATTTCTCTGTCAAACCACAATCTTCAGAAGCCAGTTACCAAGTGTTAGGCGGTAGCAAAGCATTGTTTTTAGCAGGTAGCGTTGGCGTATTTATCATTGCGATTCAAGTTCTTATTTCAGTAGGGTTACTGCCTTCTTTAGGCTAATAAACCTATACAGAACTAATTTACTTGATTCAGATCTCATAAATGACATATCACTATCATTAATTTTCACAATTAGTCGATTTAAGTCACATTTTTATTGAGGTCGGTTATTTAGAGTCCACGGTAAAGGATTTACCGTGGAGTTTTTATGAAAGAAGTACAATTTCGAACGATAGACAAACTGTTTATTAAGATGTCGATCAACGACAAGTTTTGGGTCATTTTCTTAATCTTTTTTGCCGCTCTGGCAAGCCTAGCTGGACTGAACTACGTCAACAAAATGGAACACATTGACGTAACTGCAAAACAGCAGGTCGAGTATCAACTGCAAGGCATTTTATCAGCATCAGATTCCCCGGCATCTGTTCGCTCTGTTAGCCAGCAAACTCGCGCTCAACAAACCACTATTTCAAATAATGGTTCTGTGACTGCCACAGCACTCGCACAAGATGGCAACTACTACTCACTTACCGTTTCAACTAACGATATACAGAATCAAAAGCAGCAAGCACTGTACACTTTATTACTGAGCTTCTTGTGGTGTGTGCCTTTTGGTCTTTTCTGTTACTGGGTAGCGACTTTCCTAGGCGGCGCACTTTGGGTTCTTTATTCAACGACTCAAAAGATTGGTGATGGTGACTTAACATCACGCCTTGGCTTCCACCCTGGCCGTGATGAGTTCGGCACGATTGGTTGTGCGCTTGACCGTTCAATGGACACGCTTAGTGAGTTAGTCAACAACGTAAACCACAGTGCAGCAACGCTAAGCGAAACATCGGCTTCTTTCGAAACTGAGATGAAGCGCAGCGAAACACAAATCATGAGCCAAAATGCCTCTCTAGACTCTGTAGCGACAGCAATGGATCAGATGACAGCTTCGGCAAATGAAGTCTCTAACATCTCTGCACGCTCAACTGAACAAACAGAACAAGACGCGCAGCAAATCAACGATAGCCATGCGAAGGTTCAACAGGCAATCTCGGAAATCACCACCCTTTCTTCTTTGATTGAGCAAACCTCATCTTCTGTTACTAGCTTGAATGTGAATACGAGCCAAATTAACGAGGTCATCACGACGATCAATGCTATTTCAGAGCAAACTAACTTACTTGCTTTAAATGCCGCGATTGAAGCCGCTCGTGCGGGCGAGCAAGGCCGAGGTTTCGCTGTTGTTGCTGATGAAGTAAGAACACTGGCAAGCCGCACTCAGTCGGCTACTGTAGAAATCCAAGCGATGATTGAACGCTTACAGCAAGAGAGCCAAAATATCGCGAAGATCACCGAACAGACGGTTGACCAAGCGCAAACCAGTAGCCAGTTGATTTCAAACATTGGTCACGACGTAAACTCGATTGCAGATTCAGCTCAAGCACTAATGGACATGAGTATCCAAATCGCAACATCAGCCGATGAGCAAAGTAACGTTGCCAATACGATTGCAGCAGAGCTTAACGATATTCGAAGCCAATCCGATGTGATTAAAGACGTGGCTCAGAATTCTTCAAATGGCGTATCTAGGCTAACAGAAGCGTCGGTTTCTCTATCTCAGACATTGGCACGCTACCGAACTTAAGGATCAACTGGTGAACTAGCGGCGTGAATTGAAAACAAACTAATGAGGACTCGTAATGGGTCCTTTCTTTTTGGCTTTTGTTTAATAACATTACAAAAACCATGGTCAATAACGATGACATTATCAATTACCATGAAGCAAGTCGCAAAGGAGAGATTAAGAAGTGTCAGAACTGTCTAATATTCGAGCTTAGGAGTAATCTAATTGAACGGGTCTTTTTTCGCTTACCCCCTTGCTGCAGGTGACACATAATGAATAAAACAGAAACACCAAACACCGACGACATTACATGCCCTTTATGCCAACACGACGAGTATCTGCTTTCAGAAAGTGGAGAAAAGTTTACTTGTGCATCTTGCGGTTTCCACACCAAACAATTTAGTAAGGTAGTCAGCCTTCAACTAAGCTCTACCCCACCAAAGCTGCAGAATTCGATATACCACCATTTGAGCAGTGCTTGCCATTAATCCAAACTGAAATTTCTTCTAAACTGTAGATATCCTGAGCCGCGAGTTCTGCTGAGTCGGCTTCGGGATCTACGATTGCTTCATCAATACTCGGGCGTAATCGAAACGATTGGATACCCGCGCGAACACCAGCCTCAATCCCTTTCAACGTATCATCCACGTAGATGCACTCATTTGGCAGAAAGCCCATGTTCATGGCCGTGTACATGATTAGATCAGGCTCTGGCTTCCAGCTGTTAGCATCAAAAGCTGAGAACACTTTGCCTTTGAAGTCGTCTAGCATGCCTGTCATCGCCAATGAAGATTCAACCCTAGATTTCGGTGCATTGGAAGCAATACAAAACTCGATGTCTTGTTGTTTGAGGAATTCAATAAGTTCGATAGCGCCATCCATCGGTTTTAAATGACGCTGGAACAGTGCTTGTAATTCATTGCGATATAACGGCTCAAGTGTATCAATCGAGATAGATAACCCAAGACGTTCTTGTGTATCCATTAAGATGTCGGCTAGCTTTCCGCCTTGAAAGTGCGCATAGCAGTCGTTGACGTTTAGCTCCGCTCCAAAGCCAGTGAAAACGTTCACCAAAGCTTGGCAGCACAGCTTTTCACTATCGATAAGTGTTCCGTCACAATCGAAAATCACACATTTAGTCTGTTCTAACCGCATAGGTATCTCACTCAGATTGAATCCAAGTTTTATCCTATAGTGTTCTTTCAATGCGCGAGATGATTGAGGTAACAGTTTGCAGATACAGGCTTATTTCTCTTCGCGAAATATGGAGTTGATCACTTTATCGCTCGACATAAGCAACAGTTTTCATCAAATGACCCCAGATTCTACGAAATCAAAGACTGCGAGGTTTACATAAGTGACTCAATTTCAGGGGAAATATAAATCACTACTTCCTAGCCGGATCGTGGTGAATAGATAAAGAAGCCAAGACGTATAGGCCACTCAGATAAAGCAACGGTTAGCTAACAACCGACTCTTCTAAGACCTTAGCTTCAAACGAAGGTGAAGACGCATATTCTACAGTTCCAGTATCGGGGTACGAATCTCGGATAGCGACAAACTCGGATAAGTGTTTCAGTAGCAATTTAGTTAGCTGAGGATCAAACTGGTAGCCACACTCTCGCTCAAACAAATCGACCACCATATCTAACGGCCACGGTTCTTTGTAGCAACGTGCACTAAGCAGCGCATCAAACACATCGGCTACGGCAGTGATACGAGCAAACAGGTGTATTTCATCACCCACTTTTCCATTCGGGTATCCAGCACCATCCCAACGCTCGTGATGTTCGTTAGCAATGATTGCCGCGAGGTTGGTAATATCACCCGCTCCGCTCTTTAGTAAGTTATAGCCAGCCGTAGTATGAAGCTTCATCACCTCCCACTCTTGGTCGGTTAATTTCCCAGGTTTATCCAAGATTGATTCAGGGACTGAAATCTTACCCACATCGTGCATTGGGCTGATGATCTCAATCATCTCGACCTCGCGATGGCTCAAGCCACGATACTTAGCAAGCAGTGCAGACAACTTGGCTACACGTTTAACGTGATTACCAGT
The DNA here is from genome assembly GCF_041467715.1 of Vibrio sp. 10N.247.311.14. Lineage (NCBI taxonomy): Bacteria > Pseudomonadati > Pseudomonadota > Gammaproteobacteria > Vibrionales > Vibrionaceae > Vibrio > Vibrio sp. 10N.247.311.14. Next base: position 19,600 of record NZ_JBFSVE010000031.1, on the reverse strand, counting down.
TTCGCCAGAGCGGGTTTCAATTGCCTCTCCGAGAACATGAATCATATCCTTTTGGATATTCAAGGTCTGTTTCTGAAGCTTTAAGATTCGTTTGTTCTTATTCGCCAACTCTTTCTTTTGGCGCAGAGTGACAAATTGCATCAAGATGATCAGGCTCAAACCCGCAATCACCATCGACAGCCCCAATAACAACTGGAAGTTTTTGCGAATAAAGGATGAAGGCTCGTTAATGAAAACCGCTTCGTCAGGTAACGCGTTTCCACTAATCCCGTATCTCTTCATTGCAGGGTAATTGAATACAAAACGTTTGTTGTCTCCGGGAGTTAACGGTGTAGTAAAACCAAGTGGAAGGTATTTATCCAACGCATCGACGGCCTGTTCACCCATGCTTTGTGAGTGATTAACGTAACCACCGAGTACATCACCCGAAATATAGAACTGCCATAAAGCAAACACCGGAGCAGCACTCGCTTTTGACAACGTATCCGCAATCTCTTGGTAAGTGTGATAAACCCCTTGCTTTAACTCGGTGTTGTAATGACTGAGCAATACCGCATCGTCCGCAGAGATCCCTTCCAAAAATTGGCTCGTATGCTCCAGCGACAAGTCGCGAATTTCTACGAGATTGATATTTGAAAATTCAGCCATCATTTTGTTCATTTCTTTATGAATCAATTCAGACGTGACACTGTAATCATTTACAAAATAGAGATTCTTTAGATTAGGTCTTAATTTGGAGATCAGCTTAATATTAACGTCTATCTGATCGTTCTCGTAAAGCACAGTTGCTCTGTCAGACACCGCGTACATGTCGGTGCTGAAATCATTGATGCCGGCTGCAACGACAGGTGTGGAGCGATCAATCAAATTAGGCAGAGATTCAAGAAAATTGGCTGCGTTATCGTCCGTCGCAATTACGCCATCAAATTTATAACCTGCATACTTCGCACGTAAGTAGTTCGCGAGAGAGTCGTAATACTCTGGGCTGTGGACACGCTTTGAATCCAAATACTCTATTGAGAGTTTAACTTCGGTTTGAGACTGGCTGAACGCACTGTCTATCCCTTTTTGGAAGTCAGCAGTCCATTGATAAGAAGGTTCGTATGAGTGTAAAACTAGGATGCGTTTAATATCCCAGTCGTTAGCAAAACTGAGTGAAGAATAAGCGCTAACACATAATACAGCGATTGATATCAATAGCTTGTACATACAATACCCTTTAAATAAGACGGGGTATTGTACTTAGATTAACGCTTTGTCAAAGAATCTTTAGTTCTCGATCCATACTTTATCGCAAGAAGCATGATCTTGTGCCCAAAAATCGTGTAACTGCTTAGCAAAGTTGTTGATACTTTGACCATTTTCAGCAACGACATCCGAGATCAATAGGGAACCATCCGCTTCTGTGACGATAGCGCTCGCCACAACTTCACCGTTTTGAGTACCAATATATAATACATGATCGTCAGAAAGCATAATTTGGCTCAAGAACTCAAGCATGTGTGCCCTTTCGATTTCATCTTGGTAAACGCTTGCTTGGTTGAGTGAAAATAGCACGGTCAATTTATGGAAATCGACTTTATGCAGTTCATCAATTTGGGAAGGAGTTTGATCTTGTGCTAGGAGTTGGTATGTCTTGGATGGAAGTTTGCTTTGATAAAGTTCACGGCCGAGGAGGCTCTCTTTTGCGGGGTAAGCAATATCGAGCTGACTAAATAGCCATTGGTTTTTCTTGTGTGCAATTTCAGGTATTTCGTTATTCATTCTTTTAGTACCTACGGTTAGTATCCCCAAATATCGCAGTTATTTGGAAGACATACGGTCGGCTGAGGTGCCGAGCTACAAGCAGAGAGCATACAGAGCATGACCAAGGCCAACAAGTACTTTAAATGCTTCATATTTTTCAATATCCAACAACATCCTTTAAGAACTTAACGAAAAGCTCTACACTCGTATCCAAGCTTTCAATATCCTTATAGTAAACAGAACTATATAAATAAAAAGGACTTCTTATGAAAAAAGCCTTAATAGCAGCAGGTATCGTGACAATGTTAGCTGGCTGTTCGGACAACGAGGTTGGCGACGTCTCACTGGGTTTCTTCACAATGAAGGATATCAAGATGTCTTCATTAGATGACGATAAGATCGCGGGTGTTACCTGTCATATCGCATCAATCGAAGCAAACCTTAGCCTTTCTGATCCAAGTGATAGCTCTATATCTTGTCGTCAAACAGGTGAAATTACACCAGAAATGATTGCTCAAATAGACAAGAGTAAGTCTGGCGAAGTGGTATTCAAGCAATCGAAAAGTATCTTCTTTAAAACAATGAAGGTTCGTCGTATCTACGATGCAGAGAATCAGTCGCTGCTTTACTTGTCTTACACCACCAAAGAAACAGAAGGTAGCTTCAAACACAGCCTTTCAACTGTTCCACTATGGGGTACAGAGGCTTACGTTGATCCAGCGACGTTAGTACAGCCAACCGAGTAGTTTCAAACATATAGTTAGTTGAATCACCTGTACAGACATTGTGCAGGTGATTCAAAATGTAATAAAAATGAAAGAAACAGAAACAAAATGTGATATCATGCGGCAAAATTTTTTCACTGTATTTTTCATATGAAGTTTCCTGGACAGCGTAAATCTAAGCACTACTTTCCAACTCACGCACGTGATCCGTTGGTCAACCAAATTCAACAAACGCCTAAGCTTCACCGCGCAACGATTGTGGGTGTTGGCCAAACGATTGTTGATATCGAAGCCCGTGTTGACAACGAGTTCCTAGAAAAATACGAGCTGAGTAAAGGTCACTCACTGGTATTGGAAGAAAGTAAAGCAGATGCGCTGTATGAAGAGTTAGTTGAGCGCGGTTTGATCACGCATCAATATCCTGGCGATACTATCGGCAACACACTGCACAACTATTCCGTACTTGCGGACAGCAAATCTGTCCTGCTTGGCGTAATGTCTAAGAAGATTGAAGTTGGCTCATTTGGTTATCGTTACCTTTGCCGCACTTCTTCTCGTATGAATCTAAACCACCTTCAAACTGTTGATGGTCCAATTGGTCGTTGTTACACGCTGATTTCTGAAGATGGCGAACGTACGTTTGCAATCAACGAAGGCCACATGAACCAACTTCTTCCAGAAAGCATTCCTGAAAAAGTCTTCGAGAAAGCTTCTGCATTGGTTGTGTCGTCATACCTAATGCGTGGCAAACCTGAAGATCCGATGCCAAAAGCGGTACAAAAAGCGATTGAATACGCGAAAGCGCACAATGTGCCTGTTGTACTAACACTTGGTACTAAGTATGTGATCGAAGGCAACGCTGAATGGTGGCAAGAATACCTGAAAGAAAACGTAACCATCGTCGCGATGAACGAAGATGAAGGTGAAGCGCTAACGGGTGAAAAAGATCCTCTATTGGCTGCTAACAAGGCACTTGAGTGGGTTGACCTAGTTCTATGTACTGCAGGTCCTATTGGTCTATACATGGCAGGTTACACTGACGAACCAGCGAAACGCGAAACCACACTGCCATTATTACCGGGTAACATCCCTGAGTTCAATAAATACGAATTCAGCCGAGCGATGCGTAAGCAAGACTGTAAAGACCCAGTAAAAGTGTACTCTCACATTGGCCCTTACCTAGGTGGCCCACTTGAGATTAAGAATACCAATGGCGCTGGCGATGGTGCACTTTCAGCACTACTTCACGACATGGCAGCAAATAGCTACCACCACGTGAATGTACCAAACTCAGAGAAACACGAGCACACTTGCCTGACGTACTCTTCACTGTCTCAAATTTGTAAGTACGCAAACCGTGTGAGCTACGAAGTGTTGACTCAGCACTCTCCTCGCCTTTCTCGCGCACTACCTGAACGCGAAGATAGCTTAGAAGAAACATACTGGGATCGTTAATCGACTATATTAGGCAGTTACCTCTTAAAGGTTAACGCCAAGTGAGATTACCCATTCCTTAAAGGGCTGCTATATGCAGCCCTTTTTGTATACAACGCCAATATAACTGCAGCTCAAGGTAATCAGATCGAATATTTTGCTCGTTTAAGATTTGATCTCGCGCAATGACTCTTTAGATCTGTTATCTTCCAGCACATAATTCGTGTGGTTTGCCTTTACTTGGCAAATTTATACAGTACTATCGCCACGCAAACGTTTACGTACCACCTTTTCGGTTCTGATATAAGGATCAAATATGCTGTCTGATATTGATATTTGTCGCTCTACTCCCCTTAAAAACATCAGTGAGGTTGCCAAGCAAGCTGGCCTGCACCACAACGAACATCAGCCATTAGGGCAATTCAAATCAAAAGTGTCTCTCACATCACTTGAACGCCTCGCCAACCAACAAGATGGTAAATTAGTCGTAGTCACGGCGATCACACCGACACCTCTTGGTGAAGGCAAAACCGTCACTACTATCGGATTGGCACAAGGCCTCGCAAAGATTAACCAATCGGCCATGGCCTGCATTCGCCAGCCTTCAATGGGTCCGATATTTGGCGTAAAAGGCGGTGCTGCGGGTGGTGGTTACTCTCAAGTAGCCCCTATGGAACAATTAAACCTGCATCTGACAGGCGATATTCATGCTGTTACGGCCGCTCACAACCTCGCCTCTGCCGCCATTGACGCACGTTTGTATCATGAGCAGCGTGAAGGGTTAGAAGCCTTTGAAGCGCGCTCAGGCTTAAAAGCACTGAATATCGACCCAAGTAGAATCGTTTGGCGACGTGTACTTGACCATAATGATCGCGCATTACGCATGATCACGGTTGGCAAGAACGAAGCAGACAAAACAATTAACGGCTTTGAGCGAGAAGATGGATTTGATATCTCAGCCGCTTCAGAGCTAATGGCCATTCTTGCTCTAGCCAATGACCTTCAAGATTTGAGAAAGCGCATCGGACGAGTGGTACTTGCTTACAACAAACAAGGCTTGCCGCTAACCGCAGATGACTTCAACGTTGCAGGCGCAATGACCGTGACCATGAAGGATTCTATTGAACCAACATTGATGCAAACCCTTGAAGGCGTTCCTACCCTAATTCACGCCGGGCCTTTCGCGAACATCGCACATGGTAACTCTTCAATTATTGCCGATAAAATAGCGTTAAAGCTGAGTGACTTTGTGGTAACTGAAGGTGGTTTCGGCTCAGACATGGGCTTTGAGAAAGCGTGCAACATAAAAGCGAAAGCGTCGAACAAGAAGCCCGATTGCGCTGTGGTTGTCGCAACCTTACGTGGATTAAAGGCTAACTCTGGTTTATACGATTTGAGACCGGGCACTCCGTTACCTGATTCAATCTTTAATGATGACCAAGACGCGCTTGTTGCAGGGTTTGAGAACCTAAAATGGCACATCACTAACGTTAAGCAATACCAAGTGCCTACAGTTGTTGCGATTAACCGATTCCCACAAGACTCAGCTCAAGAGCTCGATGCTTTGAAACAGATGATCACCGACTTCGATCCAAGCGTTAGCGTTGAAGTAAGCGAAGCATTTGGTCAAGGTGGCGAAGGGGCAACTCAACTGGCTCACGCCGTGGTAAAAGCTTGCCAAAAACAGAGTGGATTTAAGCCTTTGTATCACTCAGAGCAAAGCCTAGAAGAAAAGCTGATGGCAGTTGCTGAAGTTGGCTATGGCGCGGCAAGTATTTCGCTATCTCCACTGGCTAAAAAACAGCTGGCTGAATTCAAACTTCATGGCTATAGCGACCTATCGGTTTGTTTGGCAAAAACACCACTATCAATCTCGACAGAAGCACACATTAAAGGTGCACCAACCCAATTTGACGTGCCTGTTAGAGAACTAAAATTGTGTGCTGGTGCTGGCTTTATTTACGCGTTGTGCGGCAATCTGATGACCATGCCAGGCTTGCCTGACAAACCGGCATTCATGTCGTTAGATATTGATAGTAATGGAAATATCGTTGGCCTAAGCTAGCTGCCCTTAGTTAGATAATCGGCAATTAATCGCGATTAATTTAGCTTAGGTTTCGGAGCAGTGTTCTATATTGAGTAATCATTTACTAACGAAGTGATTGCTCAACAATCAAGCTTAAATGCAAAAAGTTGCACTTAAATCGTAGTTATATGCGAATCTTGTCTTAACTTCTCGGTCAAGATCACATTAAAAACCTTATAAAATATATAGTATTGCGCTGATTCTTTGAGGACAGCGATGAATACAAGTATAAAAAAACTAGTCAGCCAATTTCTATGTACCATCTTTGCCCTAGGACTAGTCCCTGCCCTCTACATCAATTCTGAACTTGACAGAATTGATGCTCAGCACACTCTAAATATTAAGCAGTCTAGCCAAAATCAAATCGAATACAGCTTTCATGAACTCGCTGTTATTGTTGAGCAAATATCTAACTCTGTTCCTTCAATCGCCGACTCTCAAACACTACTCCGAGCGATTCGAGAACCTTCTATTATCCATAAAGAAACCCTGCAAGATCTTTGGGTGATGTTAGCTCGTGGCCAAAAATACTATTCCCAGCTTCGTTACCTCGATCTAGCTGGCAACGAAGTGTTTCGCGTTAATTATAAAGACAATCAAGCAATCGTGGTTCCAGATAGTGAACTGCAGAACAAGTCTTCGCGTGATTACTATGAGGTACTACAGCAATTAAAGATTGGTGAGATTAGCTCTCGCGGTATTGATCTTGAAGTCGAAAACGGAGAGATCGTTCGCCCTTTGATTCCAGCACTACGCATTATGACGCCAGTCGCTGAAAACAACCGCATTATTGGTTACTTCATCGCAAACCTGAACATGCTTGAGATTTATAAGCGCCTTCACTATCAAATTGGTGCATCTTCTGCTGTTCCTATTATTCTCAACAAAACCGGACACATAATCATGGGGCCGGATCCTACGGAATCTTTCGGACATGTAATTGAATCACGTTCAGAGCAGACTTACGCAAAGTTATACCCTGAGCTTTGGACTGCGATTCAAGACAAGACATCTTCGAGCTATTTCGATGGTGAGAACTGGTATTTTCATTCCGACATCAGCCCTAAAATCAAACAGTTTGAAGGCCCTATTTACATGGTTCTTCACATTGAAAATCAGCAGTTCAGCAGTCAATACCGACAAGAAAAACAAGCGATCGTCGTTCAGATCATCACCTTGTCTTTCTTGATTTCGATGATCTCCGCTGGCTTCGTATTGTGGAACAGCAACCACAAGAAGAACAGTATCGAGAGCCAACTTGCTAAGGCCGCAATGAATGGCATGTCTGCCTTGGTGATTACCGACAGAAACAACCGAATCATCAAAGTAAACCAAGAGTTCACCCGTGTGAGTGGCTACGAGTTAGAAGACGTAAAAGGCCGCCAACCGTCCATGTTTGCCTCTGGTCGCTACAACGAAGAGTTCTACATCAAGATGTGGAGCATCATCAAAGAGAAAGGCATGTGGGAAGGCGAAGTGGTTAATCGTCGTAAAGACGGGTCTTTGATCACGGAAATATTGCGAATCCAAACCATTAAAGACTCGAAAGACGTGATTCAGTTTTATGTCGCTTCATTTGTGGATATAAGTAAACACAAAGAGCTAGAAAACAAACTGAGAAACCTGAGTGAAAAAGATGCCTTAGCTGGGTGTTGGAACCGCCGTAAATTCGATCTTGAGCTGCGAGATGAGTGCTCTCGTGTTAATCGTTACCCTACTCGCGAACAGTCTTGTTTAGCGATTTTGGACATAGACCACTTCAAACGCATCAACGACAGATTTGGTCACGATTATGGAGATCGCGTCATTCAAACCGTTGCTCAAGTATTACAACGAGAGTGCCGAGAAACTGATTTTGTGGCTCGTATTGGTGGCGAAGAGTTTGGCGTTATTCTGCCTCATACCACAACAGAAGAAGCTGAGTATGTACTTAACAGATTGAGAATCGCAGTCAGTATTGAGCTCGATAACGTGGTGACGGTCAGTGGTGGAATTACCAACCTGACCAACGACCCTGCTCTTAGCTACAAGTGCGCCGATTTAGCACTTTATGAAGCCAAAGCAGCAGGTCGAAACAGTGTGTGCCTGTTCCTAGACAGCGAAATGAGCGAAATCGCCTAACAGAAAATCAGTATTGTTCCGCTAGGCTATTAGTTTGGCGGTTTAACAACCCAATCCTTGCAATCAGCTTGGTGCAGGATAGAACTCTAGTTTGTTCCCCTCTACCACTAGAATACAATCCATGTTCGCAGCATGAGCAGCCTGCTTACCTAGGTTCGTATCTTCAAACACAACACACTGCTTTGGCTGCAAACCCATACCAAAACACGCATCTAAGAAAGTATCCGGATTTGGTTTGTGATTCTTAACGTCTGTTGCTGTCACGAGAATATCGAGCTTACTCAAGATCTCTGTCTTATCCAGTAACTGTTCGGCACTTTTACGTTGACTGCCCGTTCCGACTGCAATCTTCTTGTTACCCAGATGCTCTAACAACAGAGAGTGAGTACAAGGGATAACGTCTCCTTTGTCTTCGATAGCCGCAAACGACGCCATTTTAAACGTAGAAACCGCTTGTGGGTCGAGCGATAAACCGTATTTGCTGTTCACCTCACCGGCTATCTTATAACTCGGCATGCCACCTAAGCTATGCAGCCAAGACGCTTCAAAATGAAAGCCAAACTCTTCAGCCGTTCGCTCCCACGCCTTTACATGTGCAGGCATTGTATCGATCAACGTACCGTCCATATCAAAGATTAATCCTTCATATGCCGTTAAATCTATTTTCATCACTACTACCACTCTTAAATAAAGTTACTGATACCATAACCAATATTCAGTATCATGGCGCCATATTACCGTTCAAAATGGATGTTTATGTTACAAATATCTAACTCTGTTTCGATTCAAGACTGGGAACTCCAGTTAACAGCGATCAGAGCACAAGGAGCCGGCGGTCAGAACGTCAATAAAGTATCGAGCGCGATACATTTACGTTTTGATATCAAGCACTCTACCCTACCTGACTTCTATAAAGAAAAGCTCCTCGCACACAAAGATAGCCGCATCACCAAAGACGGTGTGATTATCATTAAAGCGCAACAGTATAGAACTCAGGAACAAAACCGAGATGATGCTTTAGTGCGCTTGAAAGAATTGATCTTGGAAGCGACAAAGGTTCAAAAAGTAAGACGAGCAACTAAGCCGACGCGTGGCTCTCAGAAAAGACGTTTAGAAAGCAAAAAACAAAGAAGCACCACCAAACAGCTGCGTGGAAGAGTGAGCTGATGGCTTCATGCCCTCAGAGAACACATTACCCTAGAAGTATCTGTCAATTTGACTAACGAATCGATCTATTACGCTGTTTATTTGAAAGAAAGACTACTGCTTCTTTTTGACCGACAAAATCAGCTTGATCAACAACAGGCGCTCTTCGCTGGTCAGCAGACGACTGACCGCAGCTACATCTTCCGCTGTTACTTGTGATGCGCCAACAATATCAAGCACCACATCCAAATCCGTCACTTTTAAGGTTCTAGTGATTGAACGATACTGAGACATCTTGATGTCCGCCTCTCCGCGTTCAATCCTTTGATAGGTTTTTAAGCTCATTCCTGCACTCGAGGCTAACTTTTCTTGAGACAAGTTGGCTTGTTTCCTACGCTCAATCAGCGCCAATATTATGGGTTCTTGTGACATAAGCTCATCCTCAAAAGACAGTTATGTCCTAAATTCAGCAAGAAGCAGACCATATTGACTTGTGATGGTTTACATAAGCCATCAAAGGCATATTATTCGCTTGATAAAACCGTTACGTTTCATAAACCTTCACACTGATATCAGTTGTGAACGTACAGGCTAGGTAACTTGAGTATTCAAGTGTTGGGAAATAATAAAAATTGCATATTGCGAATAAGAAAGACGTCAAATTGGAAATTGCGAATCGCTATACATTGGCATTTCCTTGCATTAGTCACGCATTAGAATCAGACAATCCCCGCCCAGAAATTATTGCAATACAACATAAGCTACTCACTTACAAAGAAGTGCTGCTGCACGGAAGTATGTTGGAAGAGAAAGAATTGAAGCAGGCCTTTTCTGCTCTGAACCAAAATGAAAAAGGTGTGGCTCAAGGTGGGATTAAAAGCATCAATGCTGCGATAAAAGAGATGGATGAGATTCTAGAAAGATACAGCCGTAAAGCGGTTATCGAGCTGAGTAACTAGTTCTACAAGCAACTAACCAACTGCACACCTGCAAAAGTAAAAAATAAAAAGTCGACGCTATCTTTAAATAAAGCGTCGACTTGTTCAAAACATTGAAGATCTAACGTTTAACTGCTTTTCTAACACCAGCAATCAACATCAGCAACCCTAGCAAACCAAATGAAATACCTCCGCCACTGCTACCAGAGCCAGTTGACGCACTTGTCCCAGCAACAGCAACTCGTTTTGCCTCTGTCGCGGTAAACTGGACAGTTTCCGTGCTATCATTTACCCCTTTAGTTACATCCGTAATCCAATCTTTATAATCATATACCTCTGTAAATACAGATGTTACGCCGATGTCATCACCGCAAGTAGTCGGCCCAAAACTCGTTATACCGACCTGTTCATATGTAGAGCCATTTTTCCAAAACACCGGACCACCAGAATCGCCTTGGCATGTACCCCCGTATAAGCCATTATTCGGTCCGTTACCGTTGAAACAAATTTGTTTATCAGTGACTAACGGACCGAAAACAGCTTTACAATTAAGAGTATCAACATATGTCAGGTCAACTTGTTGTAGCAATGTCGTACCATCAACATCAGTCTCGATGTCACCATGGCCAACTGCAACGAAATCATTCGCAGCATTAAGGTATGTATCAAATTGAGGGATAACAGTTTCAGCTGAGGATTGAAGGTTAAGAGAAGCTTCTAACTTTAAAATCGCAATATCATTTCTTAATAGTTGATTGATACTGTTTGAATAATCCGTTCGATAATACACCTCAGATACTCGTACTTTCTGGATGCTACCGTTAGGGAATAGAGAAGTATCTTCCAATTGAGGAACAACTACCGTGAAAAGTTGAGCATTCTCATCACCATAAATACAGTGTGCAGCAGTCAGTACATGATAGTTATCTAAAATTGTCGCACCACAGTAAGGGCCTGTTGAGTAAACACCGTCATAATCAATACGATCAATGAACAAGCTTGCCATCGAAGGAAATTCCGTGACTGAAGCGTCGCTACCATTCACAATATAGGGTGTTACACCCACATCAGGAGTACTTTCGTCCGTGTTTTCCGTTGCCATAACACTTGATGTGTAAATTAATGGCGCTAAAAGCCCTAAAACGGCTTTACGAACCGGACTCATTGTATGGTTTACGTTCATAGTTAACTCCTTGTAACCCCTACTACTTATTTACAAAAATGATGAATCATCACCATAACACGTCACAATCGTGATTATAGTAAGTATTTGTAACGATATCGCCACATATCTCATTTTATAAACGAATTTTAAGTAACCGTTGTTAGTGGGTAACGTTAAAAGCAATACGTTACCAAAGACATACGCTACCAAAATCAAAAAAGCCTACCGTTAGGCTTCCCAATAAAGAGAAGCAAACAATAGGCTTTCATTTAGCTTAGTGGTTTCTCTTAAAAGAGATTAGCCACGATAGTAACGCTGAGGTACGAATGGCATTTTTTCTACTGTCATTGGTAGCTTCTTGCCACGAACTTCAGCGAATACTTCAGTGCCAATAACCGCTAGGTCAGTACGAACGTAAGCCATAGAAACAGGCTTGCCCGCGTTAGGACCCGCAGTACCACTTGTTACAACGCCAATCTTGTTGTCTTCAGCATCGAACAGCTCAGCGCCTTCACGTACTGGTGCTTTAGTCTGACCAACAAGACCAACACGCTTGCGTTGAACGTCTTTAGTCGCGATTTGCTCAAGGATGATATCAGCGCCAGGGAAACCGCCTGCACGTTCACCGTCAGTACGACGCACTTTTTGGATACCCCATAAAAGGCTAGCTTCTACCGGCGTTGTTGTTGTATCTAGATCGTGACCGTACAGACATAGACCACACTCAAGACGAAGTGAGTCACGAGCACCAAGGCCAATCCACTCTACTTCTGCTTCTGATGTTAGTTTACGAGCAAGTGCTTCAGCGTGATCGTTCGGTACTGAGATTTCGTAGCCATCTTCACCGGTATAACCACTGCGGCTTACGATGCACTCTACGCCGTCGATATCGACTTTTTGAACATCCATGAACAGCATGTCTGCAACGCTTGGTTGGAAACGAGCCAGAACTTCAGACGCTTTCGGACCTTGAAGTGCTAATAGAGCGCGGTCATCAATCACTTCCATTTCTACGTCTGCAGGAAGGTGAGCCGTTAGGTGGTCGATATCTTGTGTTTTACACGCCGCGTTCACAACAACAAATAGGTGATCGCCAAGGTTAGCAACCATAAGATCATCCATGATGCCGCCCTGTTCATTAGTAAAGAAGGCGTAGCGCTGCTTACCAGAAGGCAGGTCGATAATATCTACTGGAACCAGAGATTCTAAAACAGCGGCTGCATTTTCACCGTGTAGACGCAGTTGCCCCATGTGAGAAACATCAAAAAGACCAGCAGCGTCACGAGTGTGTAAGTGCTCTTTCTTTACACCTAGTGGATACTGAACTGGCATGTCGTAGCCAGCAAAAGGAACCATTTTTGCGCCGACTTCAACGTGAAGTGCATGCAGAGGTGTTTTTAGTAGGTCTTGATTAGCGTGTTCTTGAGTCATTTTATTCTCCATGAAGCGTTGCAGGCTTTCCAAATCGAATCTGCCGCTTATATCTCTATTTAGAGTCGCCCTAACGATAGTGATTACCGTTAGAAACAGTAGATAGTAAAAAGTGATGTCTTTTATATAGGTTTATAAAGCTAGCGTTATAAAAACAGACAGCAGTACAAAAACTCTACAACTCACTTTCTAAGAATTCACTTCAGTAAACTTCAATCAACATGAGTAAACCGTGTTCACTATAGTAAACAAGCCTGAGTCAGTTTTACACCCTTAACAAGATTAAAACAGCTCAAAATGTGATATTTAACAATTTAAAAACAACTTTCAGTCGCATACAAAAACGCGATATTGATGCTTTTCAAACCAACATCGCGTCTTTTGGCAAACGTTAGAAACAAAAGCAAACGTTTGCATTCACTATAAGAAATTCTAACTTTGTTAACTTATTTTGCAGTCACCCACAAAATCAGTGCATCTTCTGTACTAGTAGAAATCAACATATGCCCCATGTTGGCGTCGTAATACATGCTGTCACCTTCGCTCATGGGTACCGGCTCATAGAATTCTGAGTAGAACATCACATCACCAGAGATCACCATCAAGAACTCCTCACCATCGTGGCGAACCCAATCGTTATACTCTTCAAAGGTGCGTGCTCTCACTCGGCTCTTGAACGGCATCATCTTCTTATTCGAAAGTTCTGTCGCGAGCAGTTCATGCTCGTAAGTCGGAGTTGGGTGAGGTTTGCCCTGACCTGCTTTAGTTAAGTCACGACGTCCTGTGGCAACCTTTTTTCTTGGTGGCTCAAAGAGTTGCGGCATATCAATTTGCAAACCCATAGCCAATTTCTGCATCGCTTGGAACGTCGGTGAGATTTGTTCGTTCTCGATTTTACTCAGCGTAGAGCGCGCCAAACCAGTACGTTGGCTCGCCTCTTCTAACGTAATGCCCAGCTTGCTGCGGATATCTTTAATACGCTGGCCGAGCCTAAGTGGTTCGATATTCTGATCTAACGTCTCTTTCGCCAACGTTAAAGATGGGTACTCATCATAAATGTCTTCTGACATAGGTCCCTCATTCATTTCTTACTTCCTGTCTATTGATTTCATTGTTGCATGAAGCGCTTTGTTGATTAAAGAGCACACAGGGAAATAAAGCGTGCTCCCTGTAGCAAAACGAGAAAATCTGTTTCCTATTGGAAATTTTTGTTGAAAATTGATTTTATCGGAGCTATGTTATCGACTTGTTAGATGAAGAGATGCTACTTCAGCTTGCAGCAAGTGATAGATTTAACATTTGTAAGAGCTGTTTTTTACCCGAAATTTTTGGGAACCAATTCGTGCTGCATTGACCCTACAACGATCGCTTTGACGCTATGGTCGTATAAATAAGAAGCAACGCACTATTTATACACCTATATAACGCAAACGATACCGATGCAGAAATCAACGTAAGACCTAATGGACTATAAAAACAATCACCATTAGCTTAATGAAAGGTCTCGACAATGAACGCTTATCAAAACCATAGCTTAGACAGTTTTTTCTCTACGAACCTATCTGCGACTGACGACGCAGTATTTGCTGGAATCCAAGCAGAGAACACTCGTCAAAACGAACAAATCGAACTTATTGCTTCTGAGAACATCGTTTCTAAAGCAGTAATGCAAGCTCAAGGCACTTGCCTTACCAACAAATACGCAGAAGGCTACCCAGGTCGTCGTTACTACGGTGGTTGTGAGCACGTAGATACAGTAGAAGCTATTGCGATTGAACGTGCTAAACAGCTATTCAAGTGTGAATACGCGAACGTACAACCTCACTCAGGTGCTCAAGCGAACGGCGCAGTTAAACTTGCCCTACTTCAACCTGGCGACACTATCCTAGGTATGTCTCTTGACTCTGGTGGTCACCTTACACACGGTGCACGTCCTGCAATGTCTGGTAAATGGTTCAACGCAGTTCAATACGGCGTAGACCGCGACACTCTTGAAATCGATTACGAAGCAGTTCGCGCTTTAGCTATCGAAAGCCAACCTAAAATGATTATTGCTGGTGGTAGTGCTATCCCACGCGTTATCGATTTCGCTAAGTTCCGTGAAATCGCTGACGAAGTTGGCGCAATCCTAATGGTCGATATGGCACACATCGCGGGTCTTATTGCGACAGGAGCTCACCCTAGCCCACTACCACACGCTCACGTTGTTACGACAACAACGCACAAGACACTTCGTGGCCCACGCGGCGGTATGATTCTGACTAACCACGAAGACATCAACAAAAAGATCAATTCTGCAGTGTTCCCTGGCCTACAAGGCGGCCCACTAATGCACGTTATCGCGGCTAAAGCAGTAGCATTTGGCGAAGCACTTGGCCCAGAATTTAATACTTATATTGATTCAGTGATCGACAACGCAAAAGTTCTTGCTGAAGTGTTGCAAACTCGCGGTTGTGACATTGTGACTGGCGGAACAGACACGCACCTAATGCTGGTTGACCTTCGTCCTAAGGGCTTGAAAGGTAACGTAACTGAAGAGGCATTAGAGCGTGCAGGGATCACATGTAACAAAAATGGCATACCATTCGATACAGAGAAGCCTTTGATTACTTCTGGTATCCGTTTAGGCACGCCAGCTGGGACCACTCGTGGTTTTGGCACTGAAGAATTCAAACTTATCGGTGAATGGATCGGCGATGTACTTGATGGCTTAGTTGAAAGCCCTGAAGGCAATGCTGAAGTTGAGCAACGTGTTCGCAAGCAAGTTAAAGAGCTTTGCAAGCGCTTCCCTCTTTACCGTTAAACCGTTTTTAAGATTTAAATTAAAACCTCATAAATTTTTGGAGAATAAGCAATGGACAATACACTAAAGTTTGCAGACAGCCACGAGTGGGTAAAAGACAACGGTGACGGTACTGTAACTATCGGTATTTCTGAGCACGCTCAAGAGATGCTAGGTGACGTTGTGTTTGTTGACCTGCCTGACACTGACGACGAAATCGAAGCTGGCGAAAGCTTCTCTCTAGTTGAGTCAGTGAAAGCTGCTTCTGATATCTACGCACCAATCTCTGGCGAAATCGTAGAAATCAACGAAGAATTAGAAGATAGCCCAGAGCTAATCAACGAAGAACCTTATGAAGGTGGCTGGATTGTTAAAGTGAAGATGTCTGATGCGTCTGAACTAGACAACCTTAAAGATGCGGAAGAATACCTAAGCTCTATCGAAGAAGACTAATAGGTAACCTCATTACGATAAAGCTGCTCTTTTGAGCAGCTTAATTTTAGGGGCTAGCTCACGGCTCCAGAGAGAAAGTAGAACATATCATGACTGAATTACTTCAAAGCCAATTACTGAAAGACCTGGGTACTCAAAACGAGTTTGTTGCTCGTCATAACGGCCCAAATAAAGCAGACCAGCAAAAAATGCTTGAAGCGATCAACGCGACTAGCCTAGACGCACTGATCGACGAAACGGTTCCTGCACAAATCCGTCTTGAAAAACCAATGACACTTGCTGCGCCACTAAGCGAAATGGACATGCTGGCCTCTCTTAAAGAGATCGCTAACCTAAACCAAGTGAAACGTACTTTCATTGGCCAAGGCTACTACAACACATTCACTCCAAACGTTATTCTACGTAACGTTTTAGAGAACCCAGGCTGGTACACAGCTTACACACCATACCAACCAGAGATCTCTCAAGGTCGTCTTGAAGCTCTACTAAATTACCAACAAATGGTAATGGACCTTACAGGTATGGAAATCGCAAACGCATCACTTCTTGATGAAGCGACAGCGGCTGGCGAAGCAATGACACTGTGTAAGCGTGCTGGTAAAAGCAAGAGCAAAGTATTCTTCGTTGCTGACGATGTCCACCCTCAAACACTAGAAGTTGTTAAAACTCGTGCTGAGTACATCGGTTTTGAAGTAATGGTTGGCGCTCTTGAAACACTTCCAGAGCAAGACGTATTTGGTGCATTAGTTCAATACCCTGGTACAACGGGCGAAGTTCGTGACCTAACAGACATCATTGCGAAAGCTCAAGCAAACAAAACTCTAGTAACCGTTGCTACTGACCTACTCGCATCTGCTCTACTTAAGCCTGCTGGCGAAATGGGCGCAGACGTAGTAATCGGTTCAGCACAACGTTTCGGCGTTCCTATGGGGTACGGCGGTCCACACGCTGCATTCATGGGTACTCGTGAAAAGCATAAGCGTACAATGCCAGGTCGTGTAATCGGTGTTTCTATCGATACTCACGGTAACCAAGCGCTACGTATGGCAATGCAAACTCGTGAGCAACACATCCGCCGCGAGAAAGCGACATCGAACATCTGTACAGCTCAAGCACTTCTAGCAAACATGGCGTCTTTCTACGCGGTTTACCACGGTGCAGAAGGCCTACGTACTATCGCTCGTCGTACACACCACATGACAGCTATCCTAGCGGCTGGCCTGACTAAAGCGGGTTACGAGCTAACAAACAACAGCTTCTTCGATACCATCACAATCAACTCTGAAGAGAAGACAGATGCACTGTACGCGAAAGCACAAGCAGCAGACATCAACTTGCGCCTTCTTAAAGGTAAGATCGGTATCAGCTTAGATGAAACAACCACAGTCGACGACGTGAATGCCCTATTCGCTATCTTCGACGTAAAAGAAGACGTTCAAGCGCTATCTTCTGACATTGCATCAAATGAGTTTGCGGCAATTCCAGAAAACTGTCGTCGTGAATCAGAGTTCCTAACTCACCCAGTGTTCAACACGCACCACAGCGAAACGCAAATGATGCGTTACCTAAAACAGCTTGAGAACAAAGACTTCTCACTAACGCACGGCATGATCCCACTGGGCAGCTGTACGATGAAGCTGAACGCTGCTGCTGAGATGATTCCAGTAACATGGCCTGAGTTTGGTTCAATTCACCCATTCGCACCTCTAGAGCAAGCGGCGGGTTACACAGCACTAGCAAAAGATCTTAAAGAGAAGCTATGTGAAATCACCGGTTACGACGATTTCTCACTACAGCCTAACTCTGGAGCATCTGGCGAATACGCAGGTCTAATCGCGATTCAACGCTACCACGCAAGCCGCGGTGAAGGTCACCGTAACGTTTGTCTGATTCCAAGCTCGGCGCACGGTACTAACCCTGCAACAGCATCAATGGTTTCAATGAAGGTAGTGGTTGTTAAGTGTGATGAAGATGGCAACATCGACATGACAGACCTAGCAGCGAAAATCGAGAAGCACAAAGACAACCTATCAAGCATCATGATCACTTACCCTTCTACGCACGGCGTATACGAAGAGCAAGTGAAAGAAGTGTGTGAACAAGTACACGCAGCGGGCGGTCAGGTTTACCTAGACGGCGCGAACATGAACGCTCAAGTAGGTTTAACTTCGCCTGGCTTCATTGGTTCAGACGTATCCCACTTGAACCTACACAAAACATTCTGTATCCCACACGGTGGCGGCGGTCCGGGTATGGGTCCAATCGGTGTTAAATCGCACCTAGCACCTTTCCTACCAGGCCACATCGAAAATGGTGTTCAAGGTTCTGACTACGCAGTATCAGCAGCAGATTTAGGTAGTGCGTCAATCCTACCTATCTCTTGGGCTTACATCGCAATGATGGGCGAACCTGGCCTAACAGACGCGACTAAAGTAGCGATTCTGAACGCGAACTACGTGATGGAAAAACTGCGTCCTCACTACCCTGTTCTTTACCGTGGCACTAACGGCCGCGTAGCGCACGAATGTATTATCGATATTCGTCCACTTAAAGAAGACACAGGCATCAGCGAAGAAGATATTGCTAAGCGTCTAATGGACTTCGGTTTCCACGCGCCAACTATGTCTTTCCCAGTAGCTGGCACGCTAATGGTAGAGCCAACTGAATCAGAAGATTTAGAAGAGCTAGACCGTTTCTGTGAAGCGATGATCGCAATCCGTCACGAAATGGCAGCAGTGAAAAACGGTGAATGGCCACTAGACAACAACCCTCTAGTGAACGCACCGCACACACAAGTTGATCTAGCTGGCGCAGAATGGGATCGCCCTTACTCTCGTGAACTTGGTTGCTTCCCATCGAAAGCAACCAAGAACTCGAAGTACTGGCCAACAGTTAACCGTGTAGACAACGTATACGGCGACCGTAACCTAATCTGTTCTTGCCCAAGCATCGACAACTACGAAGACTAATTCGTAGCGGCGCTAAGCAGTGAAACATAACAAAAGGCGAACCAAATGGTTCGCCTTTTTGTTTTCTGAAATTCGACGTAAACAAATGCATTGACCTTACCGTAAGGTAAAGGTTTAAGGTGAAATGAATCTAACGATGAATGAGGAAACGATGATGGGATGTTGCAATAAAGCGCCAAAAGGTGGAGCCCCTCTTGGCTTACTTCTAAAGGTCACGCTTGGGATTGGGCTTTTTGTGTTTCTGCTGGCTTTGTGGCAGTAGGAACCTGATATGGCATTAGATTTCAAACGAAGACGTGAAAGTACTTAAGAGTCATGTAGTTACAAATTGCTATTGGCGCCATAGTTGCGTGTTAGATGTTTACCCTACTGGTCTACACGTTCCCAAGAACGTACTTTGATACTTGACGTAATACCTAGTAAAAATGCTACGCATTGAGAATCAGTCTTAAATGTCAGTTATACAAAGTTACCCACCCAAGTTGCCAAATAAGTTCATTAGCTGGTTCACCGACCCAAATTTGGTTAGGGCTTCGCTTACTAATTTCGAACGTAAGCGTGTCACGAACCCCGCATTCTAATTAACCAGCACGAAGAATAAGAT
>NZ_JBFSVE010000030.1:0-62754 GCF_041467715.1 Vibrio sp. 10N.247.311.14 | reverse complement strand
TTGTACGGTGGTGTGAGAGGACGGAGGCCGTGAGGCCTCCTCCTACTCGATTGGTTGGTTTTGTCTGACATCATCGACTACTGCAGAACACGATGGTTCAGCTAAGATCTTTTCGCTTCTATCTAAGAACGTTTCATCTTCTTGGACATGTAGTCGGAATCGAAAAACTCAGGCCAGTACATTTTTACGTAACCACCGGCAACCCAAATCACTAGAATGGTGGCGATGGTTAGCTCAAAGAAACCAAACTTGTGTAGCCAATACCATTGTGGGTATTCCGCGCCGAAAAATGTAGTTAGACGATGCATGGCAATAGCGCTGATCACAGATGGGAAGGTGACGGCAGCAATCGAAGGTTGGAACTTCAAACGCATTAGGCGGATGTAACACAAGTAAATCAACAAAGTCATGGTGATGGCAATGCCCGCCAATGCACCTGTTAGAATCGGGTCTGGGTTGTCGAAGTTAACCAAGTAAGCGGCTAAAGACAAGTTAACCGGAGCTGCCATGATAGCGAGTGTTGGTCTTGCTCGGCGAGGAAGATTGCCTTCGAACACCAAGCGGTATAACACCACTGGCAACATAAGGAAATAGATACCAATACAAGTGACCGCAAGTGTTTCTGAAAATACGGTGTGCCCGAACTGTGTGCCAGCTAAGGAACTGCTGATCAAACCGACCGGATACAGAAACCAACTCGGTACAATGTTCGACATTTTGAAGTTGATGATCTGAAAACTAAAGAACAACACCATCATGGTAAAGTGCAGCAATAGCGCGCAGAACCAAACTGGGTAGGCGATAGCTGGCGATATCTCGGCTAAATAGTCGCACAGAATCAGTAAAGCCATGCTCATTGGTGCCATCAAGCTTCCACTTAACGGGTGGCGAATGTCATTAAGGAAGGTATTAAAGCTCGTTAAATAGCGCAGTAAAACAGGCAGCAATAATAGCGCGCCGAATGCAGCGAGGTAGGGACGAATTATCTCACCAATGCCCGGGATATATAACGCCCAAGCTTGTCCTAACCCAATAACGCCAAGTGCTAAAGACGCCTGAGATGGCGGTACATTTTTTACTTGGGTTAATCTTCTCCAGTTCAACGACTTGCTCCGACTTAGTTAATTACAGAATATTGGAATATTTGCCTTAGTTAGAGTATGTAGGTCTTCCATCAATAGATTTTGAGGGCACTCAACTAATTTTGAGTGGATGATACCAAGTTTAACGTTTGCTTTTTTGATTTTGATACGGAATCGGGAGATTAAGCACGTTGAATGTGTGCTTTTGTTTCATGAGTCATTTGTAATTAACGCACTTCCTCTTGTTGAGGGAGATCTTGTTGTCTTAGTTTCTCGTTTTTCAGCGTACGGTTAAGCAGTTGACTGTAAATTGGCTGCCCACCTAACATTTGAGCAATGATTACCGCACCTAAGCAGGTGATGATCAACGGCAGGATCAGGTAGTAGTTATTGGTCATTTCAATAACCAACAGTATGCCAGTGATAGGCGCTCGAACAGTGGCAGCAAATAAGGCTCCCATGCCAGCTATGGCAAACATACCCGGTTCAATATTCAGTTCAGGAAAGAATGCAGCTGCGATAAGCCCGAACGCATAACCAAAGAGTGTTCCTAGCGCAAGCATTGGTGCAAAGATACCGCCTGGTGCACCAGAGCCGAAACAAAGCAGGGTAGTGAGGACTCGGCCTAAGAAAATCAGCAACAACACATTGGCGCTGTAGCTGCCATTCGTGATGTTCGGGATGATACCAATACCACCACCGGTTAATTCAGGTATATAGAGTAGCAACAAGCCAAAACAACCGCCAAGTAGAGTGCCTGTCATCAAGTAGCGTTTACGGTCATTCTTGTGGATCGCCACAAACAGGTCTTGGGAAAGCGTAATCAGTTTATTGAAAATCACACCAAACAGGCCGAACAACACACCTAATAATAAGAATAACCAAAGTGCGTCGAGTTCAGGCGGCTGGTACTGAGGCATTGTGATAACGGCAGATTGGCCATTGATAGAACGAAATACAATGTTGGCTGAAACTGCTGAGATGATGACAGCTTTGATTGATATGAGTGAGTAGCGAAACTGTGGTCTCATCTCCTCAACCACAAACATGATTCCTGCCAGTGGTGCGTTAAATGCGGCGGCTAAGCCACCAGCGGCACCTGAAGCCAGCAGTGAGTGGCGAGTGTCATCGTCTTTGACTCGAAAGATATCGGTGACCATACGACCGATACTGCCGCCCATTTGAACGGTTGGTCCTTCTCGACCTAAAACCATACCAGAGCCTAATGCGCCCATACCGCCAAAGAATTTTACTGGCAATACTCTCCACCATCGAACAGGGCGCATACCGTCCATCGCACCTTCAATTTCGGGGATGCCTGAGCCTGCAGCCTCTGGAGCAAAGCGGTGAACGAGGAAGTAACCAATAAAGGCAAATGCAGCACTAATAAGGAAAGCGGCCAACCACAGTGGTAAATAGCTACCGATTTCATCTTTCAGCCAATCGGTACGAGTTTCTGTGATGAAATGAACCGCAACTTCGAAATAGGTACCCACTACACCAGCAAGTACACCCACAATACAAGAAAGGAAGAGAACCGAAGCTGGGGTCTTATCTCTTGAGAGAAATTGATTAATAGCATCCCTTGGCATCTTGGCTAGTAAGGACTGCTTAATTTTCTCTCTTCTGGTCATAAAGATAAGTTTCCTGAATGAGTTAAGGCGGGGTTGCATTAAATTATACGCTTCCTCCGCATATCCTATAGCAGCAAAGATGAAAAGTTGAATTTCATTTATGGAATGTGCGTGTTACATAAATGGAATCTATGGTCAATAGTGGAATCACCGTCACAATTTTGATCGATTCTCTGGCGGCGGCTTGAATATCCCCAAAAATGAACCATAGTTAAATCGTAAAGCAACATAACGAACCGCAAGGAGAAGTGAGGTTTTACACACAATTTGGATGGATTCAGAAACAAAGTTTTAGTTCCTCGTTAAATGTTCAGGTCGATATTTAAGGCTTCCTGATTCGCGAACTCACGATTGAGTAACGAGGGTGAGGCGTACTGAGTAAGTACGCCTTTAGTTCGTCTGGAGCATCCCATTTCCACATTCTGCCTCTACTGTTTATCTCTTCTGATTATTTTCGCGCCAACCTCTATTAACGAATCTCAGTGTAAACAATCGATTGGGGTCAACTTTTTGGTGATTGAGTATATACTCCCTTAAAAAGGAGAACTGATATGACTAAAAAAGTTCCTACGAACATCATTACGGGTTTCTTGGGTGTTGGTAAAACGACAGCCATCTTGAACCTGCTAAAAAATAAACCTGAGAATGAAAACTGGGCTGTTCTGGTTAATGAGTTCGGGGAAATCGGTATTGACGGTGCATTAATGACAGATCAAGGCGCTTTGATTAAAGAAGTGCCGGGTGGATGCATGTGCTGTACTGCGGGCGTGCCTATGTCAGTGGGTATTAATGCCTTACTTCGCCAAAAGCCAGACCGTTTATTGATTGAGCCGACAGGGCTTGGTCACCCTAAACAGGTTATAGCGACACTGACTTCCGATCAGTACACACCATATGTCGATTTAAAAGCGACGCTTGGTTTGGTTGACCCACGAAATCTGTCTAATGAAAAGTACACCTCGAATCAGAATTTTAATGATCAACTAAATAGTGCAGATGTGATTCTTGGTACTAAGGTTGACCTTGTTCATTCTGAAGACATCGATGTGTTCAATGATTGGGTGACGGATCAAACGCCAGCAAAAGTCTTCCATAAGCTAATTCACGATGGTGAAGTGCCATTGGAAGTGTTAGACATTGAAAGAGTATACGGCAGTGCTTCATCTCATATTGAAGCGCATCATCACGATCACGCTGAACAAGAGCCTCAATTCCAACTTCCTCCTGGTGAAGCTTTCATCCGTAAAGAGAATAAAGGACAGGGCTATTTCAGTTGTGGTTGGTTGTTTGGCGCAGAGCATAAGTTCGACTTCGATGCGCTATTCTCTATGTTGTCAGATCTAACGGCCGAGCGTGTAAAAGCTGTCGTGAACACCGACCAAGGTTGCTACGCATTCAATGTGGCGAATCAAGTCGTGTCTGTGAACGAAATTACGCTTGATGGCTTTGAATCTCGACTGGAAGTGATCGACTCGCAGCTCATGCCATGGGGCGATCTCGAGCAGATTCTACTCAAGCTGTGTGGCATCAAATAGCCCTGTTTTTGCTGTTTGAACCAAGGATCTTGGTGTTTACCTCGTTGAAGGCGGGATAAACACCAGATTAAATGAGAAAGTTTGCGTTATATCACGATAAATGTGAGATAAATCACTCTAATTACTTTATAGTGCTCGGCTGAAATAAGAATGTAGGCTGTCTGCTTAAGGAACCCGTAACAATGTCATTTTCCTCTCAAGGTTTTGCTCCTGAATTAGTCAAAGCGTTGACTGAGTGTGGTTATGAAAAACTCACTCCAATTCAACAAAAAGCGATTCCAATGGCTCGTAAAGGCCATGATATTTTTGCTACTGCTCAAACCGGTACGGGTAAAACAGCGGCATTTTCATTGCCTGTTATCCAACACCTTTTGAACAGCGGTAAAAAGGCGTCTAGAGGAACGGCTCGCGGCCTTATTCTTGCTCCAACTCGTGAGCTTGCTGCGCAGATCGCTCAAAACATTAAAGACTACGTTAAATACACAGATCTAAGTGTTTCTGCGGTTTACGGTGGTAACAAGATGTCTTCACAAGTTCGTCAACTAGAACTGGGTGTGGATATTTTGGTTGCAACACCTGGCCGTTTAGAAGAGCACTTAGAAGCGGGTAACGTGTCTATTGCTAACCTAGAATTTCTAGTATTTGATGAAGCTGACCGTATCCTTGATATGGGCTTTATCAATGCCGTTCGTAAGATCATGTTGGATGTAGAAACATCACCGCAAATCATGATGTTCTCTGCAACGACTTCTACTCAGTTAAACCAACTGTCTGTTGATATTCTGCGTAAACCAAAACGTATTAGTGTTGAGCGCGAAAACTCAACGGCTGCTACTGTCGGCCACGTGGTTTACCCAGTGGATCAAGAGCGTAAAACAGAACTGCTTTCTGAGCTGATTGGTCGTAAAAACTGGCGCCAAGTGCTTGTTTTTGTTAACTACAAAGAAACAGCGAACGATGTAGTTAAAGAGCTTAAGCTAGACGGCATTAAAGCAGTATTGTGTCACGGTGATAAAGCGCAAAGTGCTCGTCGTCGTGCTCTAGACGATTTTAAAGAAGGTAAAGCGCGTGTAATGGTAGCAACCGACGTTGCGGCTCGTGGTCTTGATATCGAAGACTTACCACACGTAATTAACTACGACATGCCTTTCCTAGCAGAAGACTATGTTCACCGTATTGGCCGTACAGGTCGTGCAGGTAAGCAAGGTCACGCTGTCTCTTTCGTTAACCGCGAAGAAGAGCTGACTGTCGTTCAAGTTGAAAAACTGATTCAACAGCGCATTCGTCGTGTTGAACAACCGGGTTATGAACCGAAGAAACGTGATGCTTACATCGAGAAGCTGAACACTAAATCGGCTTACAAAAACCGCCAAGGTCGTAAGAACAACGCGAACGAAGAGACGCAAGATCAAGCAAGCGCTGAACGTCGTTTGACTATGATGAAGCGAATTAAAAACCGTCGTAAGTAATTACGGTTGGTGATTGAAAAGAGCCACTGTTATGTGGCTCTTTTTGTTTGTATTGATCGCAATATTGTTTATTGTCATTACTGCTTCGTTTCAACCTCGCTTCATTTCAAGCCCGATCAAGAAACAAGAACTAATAAATAAAAACAAGTCGATAAGGTAATAATATGGATAGCGCACTACTTTGGGCTTTTATTCCCACGTTTTTCTTCGTGTCAATCACGCCCGGTATGTGTATGACTTTGGCGTTGACACTTGGAATGAGTGTTGGATACAAGCGTACATTATGGATGATGATCGGTGAACTGGCTGGTGTCGCTGTGGTTTCTATTGCCGCGGTATTGGGTATCGCTTCGATCATGTTGAATTACCCATGGCTATTTACGGGCTTTAAATTTGTTGGTGCGGGTTACCTGTTTTATTTAGGCGTTCAGATGTGGCGTTCGAGAGGCAAACTGGCGATCAGTACTGACAACCAAACAACAAAAGTCAGCAATGATTGGGACTTGGTGGTTCAAGGTTTTGTCACTGCAATTGCGAACCCAAAAGGCTGGGCGTTTATGATTTCTTTGCTGCCTCCTTTTATTAACAGCAATAAAGACTTAGCACCGCAGTTACTCATTCTCGTGTCGATCATTCTGGTTTCTGAGTTTGTTTGCATGACTTTATACGCGACCGGCGGTAAGAGCTTAAAACATATGCTCGGCAAGGCGGATAACGTTAAGTTGATGAACCGTATTGCTGGTACGTTGATGATGGGTGTTGGTGTGTGGCTGTTCGTGAGTTAATTCTGAAAAGCGATAACGGTTAGAGATCTCCGACTCAGTCGTCCCTCCTTCTCGAGGATGACTAGAGCTTGGTATGACGAGCTCTTTGGATGATGATAAGTTTTTAAGGCTTGGTTCCTTACTTAAACCGAAGAATGCATAGAATATAAAAAGAGCAATAGGGCATTTGGCCTTATCGCTCTTTTTGATTTTACTGAGCTAGCGAACAGAAACTAGATAACAGAAATGTTTCTGCTCTTAGCTAGATTTGCGTATTAAACCGCGATTTCACCGCCGTCTTCACGACGAATCACAACCGTAGATGCTCTTGGACGAACATTGCCTTGAGTTTGTGCTGTTGCATCTTCAGACGATGGCCAGTTTGCAGGGTGTTGAATGTTCACAAACAGTGATTTGAAATCTGGGCTGATGGTAAAGCCAGTCACTTCACAACCGTTTGGACCCACAAAGAAGCGTTTAAGCTGTGCTTGGTTGTTTGCATCAATCACCGCACTGTTGCCGTTGTCATCCGTTAACTGAGATGGAACCACTGCCAGCATTTGGTCATTGGTGTAGCCAGTTACTTCGTCTGCGCCGTTATCTGTCTGAATCCACAAGATGCCACGAGCATCAAACGCTAAGCCGTCAGGGCTCGCGAATTGGTTCATGTCTGTTAGACCAGAGCGGTTAATAGACTTGTCTTCCACTGCTGGTGAACCAAATACGAAGATATCCCAATCGAACTCGCCTGCCGTTTTGCCTTCATCCCAACGGATAACATGACCGAACTTGTTGTCTACGCGAGGGTTCGCAGAGTTCGCTTCTTTACGCTTGTTGTTATTAGTCAGCGTTAGGTAAGCCGTACCCGTCATTGGGTCAACAGAGCACCATTCAGGGCGATCCATTGGCGTTGCACCAACAAGGTCGGCAGCGCCCGCTGTATTGATGATAAGCGCTGCTTGAGAGTCAAATGAATCACCTAGCTTGCCGCCGTTTGTAGTCTTGCTGCCCAACGTTAGTGGTAGCCACGTACCTGAACCGTCATCGTTGAACTTAGCCACATACAGCGTGCCTTTATCCATGTACTTGTCACCCGCACTTAGGCGATTACTCGGTTCTGCGTCACGCGGGTCCCATTTCTCTTCAGAAACAAATTTGTATAGGTATTCAAAGCGAGAATCGTGACCAGAGTAGAATACGATTGGCTCGCCTTCGGTCAACTTACCAAACGTACAGCCTTCGTGACGGAAACAACCCAGTGCAGAACGTTTCTTAGCGCGAGAGTTTGCTGTGTATGGGTCGATTTCAACAATGTAGCCGTGACCGTGTGCTTCGTTACGGTAATCGTCCATTGCTGACTCACCTGTTGGTGTTACGTCAAAGCGAGCAAATTCGTCTAGGCGTTCTTGTTTGTCACCAGAAAGCGTGTCCCAACCGTAACGTGTTTTGTCGGTAGCGATACCAATACGTTCTTGCGCTGGTGTTGTCTCGCCTTTGTTAACGAAATAACCCGGCCAGTTTTCTTCACACGTTAGGTAAGTGCCCCATGGTGTGTAGCCATTACCACAGTTGTTCAACGTGCCACGAGCTTGGCTGCCGTCTTGTGAGAACTTGGTTTTGGTAAATTCACTGTGTGCAACAGGACCAGACAGATCCATTACGGTCGCGCCTGTGTAGCGGCGGTTCAGAGGATCGTTATCGACCATCACCCATTGGTTGCCTTCAAGTTTTACACGAACCACACTCACGCCGTGTGCGTTGATCTCTTTA
Organism: Vibrio sp. 10N.247.311.14; assembly: GCF_041467715.1. Classification (NCBI taxonomy): domain Bacteria; kingdom Pseudomonadati; phylum Pseudomonadota; class Gammaproteobacteria; order Vibrionales; family Vibrionaceae; genus Vibrio; species Vibrio sp. 10N.247.311.14. The sequence continues at coordinate 54,500 of NZ_JBFSVE010000030.1, read as the reverse complement.
CGTACTTCATCAAGGCTAGGGCGGTTGCCTTCATCGTATGTAGGACCATTAGCGTGCAGTGCTTTTTGGTCGATGTATTCGTGATTAATCACCAACAAACCGTCGTTGCTGTTGCCATTAAGCGGGAAGAAGTGCATGCCGTCGTGGTGCATGCCCAGTGAGTTTGCTTGATCTTGGGCGTTGTTGGTTCCATCTTTTAACCAAGCATTGCCTTGCTTGTTAAGTGGAGTACCCCAAGGAGCCAATACTTGTGCTGTATAGCCTTTTGGCACAACGACACTGTCTGTCAGTGAGCCTTTAACCGATTCGAATGCAAGTGTAGCAGTGCTTTTTTGCGGTGCGCTAGATGATGCTGTCGCCGCGTGCGCTGTGCTGTGGCCTGCTAAACCAAAAGCACCAAACGCCGTCATTGCACTGATGCCTAAACCGCCTTTGAGAACATTTCTTCTTGAAAGGTTCGCATCTAAAACTTCTTCGAAGGGTTTGTTTTTGCTCTTATTAAAACGAGTGCTATCAAATGTTTCCTTGCTCATCTCGACTGCTTCCTATTGGCTGATTTTATTATTCGTTATTCATGACTTACCCACCTACTAACTAATTGGTTAATAAGCTGGGTCAATGTGTGACTAATCGTGAAGCAGTTAAGTGACAGATTTTTATAGATTTGATTAAGGTTTTGTTTCTGTAGCACGATTTTTGCCATTAACACCCTTGTGTAATACAAAACTCTTGGGGATTGATGTGGAACTGTGTATAAATGCTTTATCAAACGAAAAGAGAGGCAGTTATGAAATTAGATAAAATCGAAAACAAAAATCGTCGCCTACGCAAAAAGCTATACCTAGGTGAATTCGCGATTCTGGGTTTTGAAGTAAGCTGCAAGACATCGATTACTGATTTTGATCAATACGATGTGTTCATTGATGAGTTCATTGATTTCATCGACAGCATCGGTCTGTGCTTTGGTGGCGGCGGCCTTGAGCTGTTTGAAGGTTTCTTATGCTCAATTGAGCGCTACCGTTCAGTAACAGAAGCAGAACAACTGCAAGTTGCTCAATGGCTTGAAGCTCGTGCTGAAGTAAGCAAAGTGGAAGTTAGCGAACTGATTGACGCAAACTACGCGTTCTAATTTGATGTTGTGTTGTTAGCTCGATTGAAAGGCCAAATACGGCTTAGGAAAGAGTAACAACAGTACGCTAGAATAAAGGCCGAATCGTTAAATCGATTCGGCCTTTTTGCGTTTTATTCGTTCCATTTCTATTCTTTATCTTCTTTTCTATCCCTTCTGACGTAAATGATAAATTGATATTTTTCGATTAAATATTAGTACTTTATCGCTATTTTTATTTGCAGTAATAAGTTTGGATAAACTTGTGAGAGTTTTATGAGAATTCAATGAAGTTGCTGATAGATTTGATCGTTATTCTTAGAGTCAACAACACCACAGTTCGTTCTGGCAAAGGTAACGGTATATCGCTGTTATTCGTTTTGTTGGCAACGATAGGACTCGATAAAGGATGGAATCAAAATGAATAAACGTACTCAAATCAGCTTAGTGATCAGCTCGGCTATGTTGGCCTTCGGAGCGGCTCAAGTTCAGGCTGCTGAGCTTGAAGTCACTGTCACTAATGCAACGAAAGGGATCTACTTTACGCCTATCTTAGCGGCGGCTCATGACTCAAGCTTGTTCATGTTTAGAACGGGTGAAACGGCTTCTTCGGAACTAGAGTCCATGGCCGAAGGTGGCGATATTTCAGGTTTATCTGGTGTCATTGCCAACGCGGGAGGCGTGGTGGTTGAGAACCCAGCGGCCGGCATCCTCAATCCAGGCGTCGCAACTACGTTTGATATCAGTACTGGTGATTTAGAGTACCTATCATTGGGTGCAATGTTGCTGCCGACAAACGACGGCTTTGTTGGTCTAGATAGCTGGAAGATCCCAACTCAAGCGGGCACCTACAAAGCGACTCTAAATGGTTATGACGCAGGCACAGAAGCCAATGATGAGCTGGCGGGCAGTATGCCGAACCCTCCATTCATTACCTTTGGCGCTGGTGGCACAGGTGTAGAAACGGCAGTATCAAACGCTAAGGTTCATATTCATCCAGGTAACATTGGTGATGGTGATGGTGATGGTGATGCGGCGGGCGGCATCAGTGACCTCGATAGCAGTAGCCATCGATGGTTAAACCCTGTTGCAACTATCACCATTGTTGTGAAGTAAGGGGGATGTATGAAAGCTAGAATTCTATTTATCGCTGCATCAGTAGCTGTGTTAGCGGGTTGTCCGGACGATGACGACGATTACTATCGCTATGATGTGAGTGTTACTAACCTCACCCCCAATCAACCAATGTCACCACTCGCGGTGTTGACTCACAATACGAATTTTGATCTGTTTGAAGTTGGGCAAAGTGCCTCTGTCGATCTGGAATACTTGGCGGAAGGGGGTAGTAATGCACAATTGCTTGCGCTCAGTGACAGTGACGCCAATGTTTATCAAGGCATCTCAGGCAATGGACTGATTCTTTCAGGTGAGCAAGACACGGTGTCGATTCGTGTCGACCCAAATCAAGAAGGGTATATCTCAGTTGCTTCCATGTTGGTGAACACCAATGATGCGTTTGTCGGCGAATCCGGATTATCGCTCAAGTCATTAGCGGTGGGTGATACCTTTACCATGAACATGAATGTTTGGGATTCGGGAACTGAGCTGAACGATGAGCTTGCTGCAACCATTCCGGGACCAGCAGGCGGTGGTGAAGGTTTTAATACCACACGAGACGACACCGATATAGTGAGTTTTCACTCTGGCGTAATCAGCCAAGATGATGGCCTTACGACTTCTACTTTAAGTGCAAATCATCGTTTCCTTAACCCCGGTGCAAGAATCACCATTACTCGAACTCAGTAACAGGTTGAAAGCACGATGAAAGAATTCCTGCTCTGTTCCGGTCAATTGAAAGGTGGGCGGACTCAGAATAGAGCAGGGATCATGAATAGTGCTGCGGTAAATTTGATGGCAAACATATTGTTGGTTGAAGACGATGATGACTTGGCTGAACTGGTGCAGATGCATCTTAAGTTCCAAGGGCATAACGTAATCAGAGCTAATGTGATTGAAAAGGCTCAGGCGCTCTATAAAGAGGGTCATTTCGATTTGATCGTACTGGATCGTGGCTTACCAGACGGTGACGGACTCGATTTCTGTCGAATGTTGCGTCAGCAAGAGGATTGGACGCCAGTACTCATGCTAACCGCAAGAGACGCTGAGTTAGATAAGGTGTCAGGCTTAGAAGCCGGTGTTGATGACTACATAACGAAACCTTTCAGCGTTCTCGAGTTTCAAGCAAGAGTGAGGAACGTGCTTCGCCGTTTAAGCCATGTCGAATCAGCGACTCAAGAGGTTGTGACAGCAGAATCGATTATGAATTTTGGCGGGCTCACTATTCAACCTGAACGCCATCAGGTGTCACTCAATAACCAAGACGTACCGCTGACAGCTACCGAGTTTACCTTACTTCATTTCTTAGCAACCCGCCCGGGGCGTGTGTATAGCAAAGACGAGCTGCTCGATCATGTTTGGAATACTCATCACTCTGGCTATCACCATACCGTGTGTAGCACAGTCAACCGTCTAAGAACCAAGCTTGCGATGCCGAATAGTGATGATGATTTCATTAAAACCGTTTGGGGTGTTGGTTATAAGTTTGAGTCGAAAGCTTAGGCCTATGTGTCGCGTCCGAAGTTTACTAAAAGGCCAGTAACACCTAAGAGCCATCGAGGAGAGAACATGAGTTTCAAATCGCGTTTAGTGTTGTTCACCAGTTTGTGGTTTCTGCTCGTGAGTGTGGTGATTGCTTACACCTATAATTGGCAAAAAGAGACCATAGAACAAAGAACTAAACAAAGCTTACATAAAGAGCTCGCGGTTCACATGCGCGATGATAACCCTCTGATGATTGGTACCGACTACAACCCTAAAGCGCTCAAATCCATATTTCACACCTTGATGTTAATAGGGCCAGATTTCGATATCTACTTCCTCGACAGTCAGGGCAAAATTACGACTCATGCTGCGCCAGAAGGCACTGTGTTAGCCAACCAGATAGACTTAGCACCCATTCAACAGTTTTTAAACGACGAGCCTTATCCCATTCTGGGGGAAGATCCGATCAATCCCGGGGCTCGTAAGGTGTTTTCCGTAGCAGCGATTGAAGAGCTAGGTTCGACCGTCGGGTATCTGTACGTTTTGATTGGCAGTAATCGTCACACCGTGATTGCCAATTCGCAGGTCGACACGCCATACATTGTACTCGCGGGGCTCATGCTGATCTCTATTTTGGGTTTTGCAGTTGGGGCTTATCTATTGGTTAAACGTAGCCTGTTAAACCCAATAGAAGCAGTAACCAACAAGCTGCAACAACAAGCAGAGCAAGATTTTCGATTGGACCCGAACTTCATTCATCAAGTACCAGAATTGGTGCCGATTGCACGCTCGTATCAGTTGATGGCGAAGCACATTCAACAGCAATTTTTGCAACTTGAATATCAGTCGTCACATCGAAGACAAAGCTTATTACAGCTCAGTCATGATTTGAAAACGCCATTGTCGAGTGTATTGGGGTATCTAGAAACGTGGAGGATTCAAAACCCACATTCGGATCCACTCATAGATGTGGCATATCGCAATGGCAACAAGTTATCTGAACAGCTCCATTCGCTGTTAGATAGCGCCAAGAATGATAACCCGGTACCCACATATCAATACGCTTCAATCGATTTCAATGGGCTGATGAGCGAATGCTTAGAAACGATACAAAGCAAATATCGCCATAAAAATGTTGAGTTGAACATTAATATGCCTATTGGAATCAAGGCTGTGGGTGACAGTGATCTGCTTGAGAGGTTGATTTTGAATCTGTTAGATAATGCATTGAGGCATAGCCCAAGTGGCACTGTGGTGTCGTTAGATGTTGGTTTTGAAGCGGATTCCAAACGGGTGAAGGTGGTGATTCATAATGAGGTTGAACTGGAAGCGCCGAATGGTTCTTTGGGAATAGGAACCAAGATCGCGCAGTCGATACTGATGTTGCATCACAGTGTGCTAGAAACAACAAAGGCAGAGAACTCCTTTCAGCAAAGCTTTTACTTGCCTTCGGTATAGCTCTGTCTGCCTTCGTTTAGCTCGATGTATACTTACGTAGAAGTAACGTTAAGCGTCTTTTCTGTCTTCGTTACCTTCGTTCACTTTCGCGTAGAAGTGAAGCAGCTCAGTTAATTCTTTAACCCAGCCAAACGCATCTTTAGGTGCGTTCTTTAAGATCTTTTCTACTTTCTCACAGTGCACTTCGATTGCGATGGCTTCTTCAAGGTTGAAAGAAATTGAGTAGAAGTGCCAAAGCAGTAGGCGAGTCATTCGCTCGATGTTCTGTTGCGAGTTATCCGACTCTGAGAAGGCTAGGTTTACTTCACCAAGCGCGATAGCTGTCATTCGAAGCATTGCGTCAAATTTCGCTGATTGCATGCGTTCTTCGCTGGTGACTTCTTCTTGCTCGAACGTAAACAATTCCGTCATTGCATCTTCAGGTACAAGGCGATGAATCATTCTTAAACTAAATTCTTCTAGTTCATGGCGAGGCATGGTGATTAAGCAATTTAAGGTGTAGTCGCGTTGCATGGTGTTCTCTTGGATCTGCAAAAAGGTCGGACAGTTTAATGGAGAAGCGAGTTTAGAAAAAGCAGATTTTAGATAAGCCTGCGTTGGCAGGCTTATCTGTGTACTACAAGCCCTAAAATCGATGCTTAGGGGAACTGTATTTAGGTTTGAACGCAGTATCAGGCTTTGCTATGGCTTGGCGGTTGGTACTGCATCGACTGGTCGTTTCTCATGAATATGTTGCTCGCGACCAAACTGCCGATGCAAATAGAACCAAGGGCGAGCCAAGTCATCGCATCAGGAATCTCGTTGAATAGTGGGATCGCCAACAAGGTCGCCACTGCGGGTGTTGCACTGCCAAAAGCGGCAGAGCGTTCAGCCCCTAAGGTATTAACCGCATAAAGGTAAGTGAACGCAGCGATTAAACCCGCCCCAACGCCTTGCACTGTTGAATGAACGGCAAGCTCCGTGAAGGGCCAATTAGCGATTGGTGTGTCCATTAGGTGGCTTGGGAGGGTTCCAGTCAGGATTAGGACGAGTAAAAGCAAAGTAGAACAGAGAGAAATAAAACCGGCACTGACTAACGCATTAAGATTAGCGACACGGGCTGAGATGGTGAACATCGCCCACATTAAGCTTCCGCTTAAAAACAATAAATGACCTTTGGTGTATTCAAAGTTGAAGCTGCTTAAGCTACTTCCTAAAAACAACAGTATACCGAGTAAAACCAAACCTAAACCAACAACACGGTGTCGGCTGAGTGGTTGCTTAAAAAAGAGTACCGCAATTCCTGTGACGAACAGAGGGAGCGTGCCCGGAACAAGAGCACTGCCATGTGAGACCGGAACAAACTGCATGGCCGTTCCCGCAACAAGCAGATAAGGCAATCCGCTACCGACAAACATACCCGTTAGATACCGTTTAGGGACGACGGCAATCGCGCTGCGTGCTTTCCACATCAAAGGCAATAACACCAAAGCCGGTATGAGAAATCTTGTGAGGGCGATATCTGCAGGTGTTAAATCTGAATTTGCGCCGCCTTTAAGAGACAGGAAAAAGCTCGCCCAAATGAGTAGGGTGACAGTAATAGATAAGTAGCCAAGATTCATAATATTGAAGGAGAGTGGGTGATGACTCATTATGGAACAGTTGTTGTGCCACAGGTTGGCAAGTTTTGGCCTAACTTGAACTATCGTTGATAATTTCTGCTAATATTCACCAAATAATTAACGGATTTAACTAATGTTTGGCATTTACTATGGATAGAATTGATAGACATCTTCTCGAACTGCTACAAAAAGATGGCAGGTTAACCACGGCTGAACTTGCTGATGAAGTGGGTTTATCACCTTCGCCTTGTGCAAGACGAGTCAAAAGGCTAGAAGAAAAGGGCATTATTGACGGTTATCGTGTGAGCTTGTCACGAGAACAAGTCGGCATCGCAATGAGTGTGTTTGTTGAGGTGAGCCTAAACAACCACCAAGAAGTGTCGATAGATAAGTTTGAGGCGGCTGTTGTAGAGATGGAAGAGGTGATCAGTTGCCACGTTGTATCTGGGGCTTATGACTATTTGCTAGAAGTGGTTAGCCCGAACTTGATGGCCTACGAGGCATTTACAAGAAAACTTCAAAGGCTCTCTAACGTGAAAGATATTCATACCCACCTTGCGATAAGACAAGTAAAAGGCAATGCACCACTGCCAATTTATACCGATTAAGCCAAACTCTGAGCAGTAACACGAAGGCAGAATGAGCTGAAAACGAAATGGTTTACTCCTGAAGTAGAAGCGCGGTCAATATCAAAAATCATCCATTAAGTGTCAGGCTTCAGGCAATAAAAAACGGAGCACCTCGTGAAAGGTACTCCGTATATGATAGGTGCAAAACTTAGTGATACTTAAAGTTAGAGATTGAACAATCCCCAGTTTGTGCATTAATTCTGAATGAAAAAGCATGTGAATGATAATCCACGCCGTCATTCCAAATTGTCTCTCCAAATATCTTACATAGCTCTAGCTCACTTACTGAACCGAACTCTTCCATGTGTTTAGCTACAGATAAAAGTTTACCTCTTATCTCTGCAGTCCATTCCGTGTTACTCAAGCAGTTGAAAGCCATAGTCTTTTGCATATTACCTAGCCAAAATGTTTCTTGTTATTAAGTTATATGAAGATTCATGATAACAATTTTCTGGCGTTTGTAAATCTATTTTGTGATGAATATCTCACATACTCGCTTGCATTGGTCGGAAATTGAACTTCATTGTTGATAGATAGCACATTACTTTTACAACCTATTGATAAAGCTTTGATTAACGAGTTCTTAGAATATTATGAATGGGATTGAGCATATTTATCGGAAAAGTCCAGTCGAACGAGTGAGAGAATCTAATGGTGATTTCAGTTTGATGCATCGTTTGCTGGTTGGTTTATGTGGCGCGCTTCATCAATCATCGTCCCTTCTCTGTGGTATTTTGAAGACAGCTGACGGAATTTTTCACTGAGTGTATGGAGATCTCGGGAGAGTGATTGTGAGCTTTGTACGTGCACCTTTGCGCTTTCTGCCTGGCGCGGGAGTCTTGCTTTGGTGCAGTGTTTGGCGACGGCTTGCCATGAATACGCTAGAGAGTCAGCGCCTTCAAGTTCACTAGACACAACATACGCCTGTTGTAGCAAAACCTCGGAGACGTCATACGCGGTATTCATATGACTATTGAGCTGCACATTAAACCTTTCTTCGTACTTTGCCCAAAGCTCAATGATCTGCTTTTCATTAAAGTGTTTAGATAACAATGTCTGTGACTCATAGGTTGAAAGAACTTGGTTGAACTCTTTGGTGTACTGACTATAGCGACCTTCAAAAGAGAGCTGACGATCCAACAGTGTTTGCCAGTTTTCACGGTCACAATGATTCGCTAGAGCGACATTGGCACTCAAAGTTACGCTTACAATGATAACTTTCCCCCAAAAACTCATGACTTTCCTCTACTTACCGTGCGCTCTATTGAGAGTATAGATGAGCAGCAGCATGAGTTGATGTACACTTGAGACATACCTATAACGGAAGAGCTGGTGGATTTGATGAAAAAAGCGCTGATCGCTTTACTTGTGTTGTTGATATTGGGCGGAGGGGGAGGAGCGGCATACTACTTCTTAGTCATGAATAAAGACCCAATCCCACAAGAGAAAACGGAAGAGCCGGCGTTAGAAGCTACCGAGCAATCTGAATCTGACCTTGTACCCATCATGGATCTTCAGCCTGAACCCGAGCAGACGGAATTTTACGTTTTGGAGAGAAAACTTGAAGTGGTCGAGCAACCTGAAATTGATGGCTTGATAACAGATTACCTCTATAAAGGGGAAAAGGTGGTGGTACTCGAGAAACAAGGCGAATGGGCACGTATCTCAGACTATATAGTCCTTAAAGAAGGCGGCCCACAGACGGCGGAATGGGTCTCTATGTCAGGCTTATCTAATGATGAAGTCATTATTTCGGAAAAAGAAAGCAAAGAGATATTGGATTCCTATTTGGTTAAGTCTGATGACCTCAAGATCCATCAAGAAAAATTCCGTAATTCGGTGGCTAAACTGATCTCTGAGGGGGAGTGTGCCCCAAGTGATTTTGAAGAATTAGGCGGATGGGTGAAATCTGTTAAGTACAGCAATCGAGATGTCTATTTTATTTATTGTGGTGGGTTGTCCCTTGAAAACAAAATTTATCTTGATGTAAATACAAATGAAATATTTACGAAGTAAGATCCCACGCTCAATTTATTAATGCTATTTACTTAAGCCCACTCATAGATTGAGTGGGCTTTTTTGTCTATTCATAATGCTCATCGTCCCCATTTAGAACGTTAATTATATTGAAGCTCATATAGAATTATTAGGAACCATTTATTAATTTCTAATAATAGTTTTATTATTATTCTCGTGATCAATCATTTCAAATTCCCACATTGCATTATTCTTGAAACAAGCTGGGAGATATAGATTTATCTCGTATTAACAAAGGCTTATCTGCTTGTTGATAAAAGTAAAATTAAATAAACCTTATTAATATCAGAGCTTTGCGTTAATTTACATGTTCGTAACATTTCATTAATTTTGGGATGCAAGTCTAGTTTTTAATCATAATACGAAAATATTTTATATTTGTAATAATACTTTTTGATTTTGAGTTGTAGGGTTTAATTAAAGCAAAACGTAAAGTTTAATTATCAGCTAAGACATTATCTTATTAACATCATTATTATTTAATTGCTTGTAAGGGATGGAACCATTAATGAAAAAGCTTGCTTTAATTACAGGGTCAAAAGGCGGTATCGGCTCAGCAATTTCCTCTAAATTAGTTGCAGACGGCTATCGTGTTATCGCGACTTATTTTACTGGAAATTACCAATGTGCCTTGGATTGGTTTAACGAAAAACAATTCACCGAAGATCAAGTGAGATTGTTTGAATTAGATGTTACCAATACTGCGGAATGTGCGCTGAGCTTAAGCAAGTTGTTAGAAGAAGAAGGCACGGTGGATGTACTAGTCAATAACGCAGGTATTACACGTGATAGCGTCTTTAAAAAGATGGATGCCGAAGCGTGGAAAGACGTGATTGAAACAAACCTAAACAGTCTGTTCAACGTGACTCAACCTTTGTTCGCTCCTATGTGTGAGAAAGGTAACTGCCGTGTCATCAACATCTCTTCCGTCAATGGTCTTAAAGGTCAATTTGGACAGACTAACTACTCAGCAGCGAAAGCTGGAATGATTGGTTTTTCTAAAGCTTTGGCTGCAGAAGGCGCTCGTAGCGGCGTAACCGTGAACGTGATTGCCCCTGGCTACACAGCAACTCCTATGGTTGAGCAAATGAAGCCTGAAGTACTGGATTCAATCAAGAACCAAATTCCGATGAAACGCTTAGCAACACCTGTTGAAATTGCAGACGCAGTGGGCTTTTTAGCGAGTGAATCTGGCGCGTACATTACAGGCGAAACATTGTCTGTGAATGGCGGCTTGTACATGCAGTAATTGGCGAAACTGAAGGGGTTGGAATGATGGAAAAAGTATTTATTGTTGCGGCTAAGCGCACTCCTATTGGTGCATTTACCGGGTCGCTAAAAAACGTATCTGCGGGTGAACTGGCTGGCGTTGCGATCAAAGGTGCACTTGAGTCTGTCGATCTTTCGTTAGATGCGATTGATGAAGTAATCGTCGGCAACGTGATTTCGGCAGGTCAAGGCATGGGGGTTGCTCGTCAGGCTTCCATCTATGCAGGGCTTCCTGAGGAAACACCAGCATACGGCGTGAACATGATTTGCGGCAGCGGAATGAAATCAGTGATGGACGCAGCGGCGCACATCAAAGCACAAGATGCTGAAGTGGTTATTGCTGCTGGCGTTGAAGTGATGTCACAAATTCCTTTTGTGGTACCAGCGAGCGTTCGTAATGGTCACAAAATGGGTGACATCTCAATGAAAGACTTACTGGTTGGTGATGGCTTAACCGATGCGTTTAATCACTACCACATGGGCATGACCGCTGAAAATATCGCGAACACGTTGAATATTTCGCGCCTAGCTCAAGATAACTATGCCTTAGAAAGCCAACAAAAAGCCGTTGCTGCGATTGAGGCGGGTAAGTTTAACGAGCAAATCGTGCCTGTAGAAGTTAAGCAGCGCAGACAAACCGTCACTTTTGATACCGATGAGTATCCGAAGTCAGACGCGACATTCGAAGGTCTGCAAAAGCTTCGTCCAGCTTTTGACCGTGAAGGGTCTGTTACGGCAGGTAACGCTTCGGGCATCAATGATGGCGCGAGTGCAATCATCTTAGCCTCAGAGAGTGCAGTAGCGAAATACGGACTGACACCACTGGTAGAGCTAACGAGCTACGCACAGTCTGGATTAGATCCAAAGATTATGGGGTTAGGCCCAGTAGAAGCCGTTTCTAAAACGCTTGATAAGGCGAATCTCACTCTAGAAGAAGTAGATTTGTTTGAATTGAATGAAGCGTTTGCAGCACAAGCTCTTGGCGTAATGTACCAATTGTCAGAGCAGCATGACTTACCGCTTGATGAGTTCAAGCCAAAGGTCAATGTGAATGGTGGTGCAATCGCGCTTGGCCATCCTTTAGGTGCTTCAGGCAATCGAATTATTGTTGCACTCATCCATGAAATGCTTGAACAGAAAACGACTTATGGCGTTGCTTCACTCTGTGTGGGTGGGGGAATGGGAACCGCTGTTTTGCTAAAAGGTATTGAAGGTTAGAGCCTGATATATCGGTAGCAAGCTTAAATATCGGATCAGCTTTTCAAAGCATCGCGAGTTAATCGATGAGCGTTGGCTGAAACGATAGTGACACAAATTTATTAAACTATGTATTCATCAGGAGTTACTTATGTACACGGATATTTTCAAAACAATTACTGACCAAACTGAAAAGCAATTTGAACCGTACTTAAAGTTCAACAAGTTGGTTGCAAAGAACGTCCAAACGATGACAGAACTGCAAATGAATGCAATGCAGACTTACACGAACATGGGTCTTGCGCAAATGAAAGCAGTGACTGAAATCAAAGACGTGACTAGCCTAACGGCGTTCAACAGCCAGCAACTAGCAGCGCTAACTCAATTGTCTCAACAGATGATGAGTGATAGCTCAAAAATGCAAGCTGCTGCAAAAGAGTTCAAAGAAGATGTTGAAACACTAACAACTGAAAACTTGAAAACAGTTACACCTGCATAAATAAAATCGCCATCGAGTCAGCACAGTGTTTACTGTGAGGCTCGGTGGCGATTTTCCGATTATTGGAGTCATGTTATGTTTCAACACTTCTTTTCGGACTACCTTGTTAAACTTCAACAAACAAACCAGCAATGGTGGGAAAACTTTGAACAAAACAAGGAAGCCGCGCAATCTCCCCTAAATCAAGCGATGCAAGAGTTGAATTTTGATGATGCGTCAAAAATCTTCGAGCAAGCCGCCAACCAACCCGCCGTTCTGCTTCAGTTACAATCTCAGTGGTGGGAGCAGCAACTCAAGATCTGGCAAAATGCCGCGCTGATGGGCAACACCGAGAGTGTGATAGCTGAAGATCGTAGCGACAAGCGCTTTATTGACGAGGCGTGGAAAAACGACCCGTTTTACAGCTTTATCAAGCAATCCTATTTGTTATTCAGCAAAAGCTACATCGATACCATCAACTCTATCGAAGGCATCGACGAGAAAACCAAAGAGCGTGTGGCGTTCTTTTCACGTCAGGCCATCAATGCTCTCTCTCCAAGCAATTTCATTGCGACTAACCCAGAGCTGATGAAACTGACGCTTGAGCGAAATGGTGAAAACCTGCTTGATGGGTTAGAGCAACTGCAAGCAGACGTTGAAGCGAGCGCTGATATCCTCAAAATCCGTATGACCAACAATAATGCCTTTCGATTAGGTGTTGATGTTGCAAATACTGAAGGTGATGTTGTTTTTCAAAACGACCTGTTCGAGCTTATTCAATACTATCCAAAGACACCTCAGGTGAATGCGACACCTTTGTTGATCGTTCCGCCGTTCATCAATAAGTACTACATTCTTGATCTTCGTGAGAAGAACTCGATGGTGCGCTGGTTGCTTGAGCAAGGACACAGCGTGTTCATGATGTCTTGGCGTAATCCGGGTGAGGCGCAAAAAGACCAAGAATTCGGTGACTATGTCACGGAAGGTGTAGTGAAAGCGGTAGCGGCGATTGAAGACATTACCGGTAAAGAGCAGATCAATGCTGCAGGTTACTGTATCGGTGGCACTGTATTGGCTTCTACGGTTGCTTACTACGCGGCGAAGCGCATGAAGAAGCGCATCAAAACCGCGACCTTCTTTACCACCTTGTTGGACTTCTCGCAGCCGGGTGAGGTTGGCGCGTATATCAACGAAACGATCATTAACGCGATTGAGAAACAGAACGATGCCAAAGGTTATATGGATGGTCGCTCACTGAGCGTGACGTTCAGTTTGCTTCGCGAAAACAGTCTGTACTGGAACTACTACATTGATAACTACCTAAAAGGCAGCAGCCCAATGGAGTTTGACCTGTTGTACTGGAACAGTGACAGCACCAACGTGGCTGCCAAGTGCCATAACTTCTTGCTGCGAGAGCTTTATCTGGAGAACAAACTCGTTCAAGACAAAGGCGTGAAAGTCGGCGGCGTGTGGATTGATTTAAATAAGATCAAAATACCAAGCTACTTCATCTCAGCCAAAGAAGATCATATTGCCTTGTGGCAGGGGACTTATCGTGGTGCACTGAACACAGGTGGCAACAAAACCTTTGTGTTGGGTGAATCAGGTCATATTGCAGGTATTGTTAATCATCCAGACAATAAGAAGTATGGGTTCTGGTTGAATGACAACCTTGATGATTCTGCTGACGAGTGGCTATCAAATGCGAGCCATAACGAAGGTTCATGGTGGACACACTGGGATCAGTGGTTACAGGGCTTTGAGACTGACGAGAAAATCGAACCTTTCAATCAAGGTTCTGAGCTTAACCCTGTGATTGGCAAGGCACCAGGTAACTATGTAAAACAGGTACTGCCGATTGTTGATCAAGAAGCGGTCGATAAAGAGCCTGCTGACACAGAAGCTCCGAAAAACGAAGCCTAGGTTTTGTTATATAAGGCTTTCTTAGTTTTAGCTGCGATGTCGCTTTACTAAGGTTTCATCATCCCCCTAGCTGGAAACAGAAACGCCAGATAATAAAAAAGCCACTGAATTCAGTGGCTTTTTAGTGTCAACTTGTCTCAAGCATAACTGGAAAAGTTAACGCAATGTCGATTCTTAATCGATTTCTTTGTCTTTACCCATAGATAAAATCCAAAGAGATACGGCTGCAACACCTGCGAAGCCGCCCAGAATGATAACTGGCATAGCGCTGTAACCTAGGATGTGCCAAATTACGCTTTCTAAAGTACTCATTCAATCGCTCCTTATTGCCAGCCTTCAACGCCGTGCATGTCTGGTAGTTTATGTGCAATACCTTTGTGACAGTCTACACACGTTTTCTCACCAGAAGCCAGCGCTGTCGAGTGCTGTTTCGCACTACGAGGGCTCTGCTCTGAGAAGTCCATGTAATCGAACTGGTGACAGTTACGACACTCAAGTGAATCGTTCTTTTTCAATCGAGCCCATTCGCGCTCTGCTAAGTGATGACGACGCTCTTTGAATTTCTCAGGCGTATCAATCGTCTTAGAAATAAAGTGCGCGTATAGCTCTTTTGATGCTTGAACTTTACGAACGATTTTATCAGTCCACTCATGTGGTACGTGACAGTCTGAACAGATTGCACGAACGCCTGAACGGTTAGAGTAGTGAATCGTTTCTTGGATCTCTTCAACAATAGGTGCGTGACAGCCAGAACAGAATTCTTCCGTGTTGGTTGCCTCCATACCCGTGTTGAATGCACCCCAGAACAAAAGACCACCCGAGAAACCCAAGAACAAAACAACGCCTACGGCTGCTTTGCTTGGTGTCGCAAGTCTTTTCCAAAACGCTTTAAGTAATTTTATCATATATAGCCTCTCTTACAGTCCGGCTACGATTAACGCAGTGAATCTACAGGTTTGAACTCGTTCTCAACTAGTGGCTTAGCATTAGCTTGAGGTACGTGACACTGTAGACAGAAGTAACGACGAGGTGATACGTCTGCAAGTACCGCATCTTCACGGTTCATGTAGTGAGTTACACTCACTTTAGTAGCACCCATTTCTTTTGCGTTTTTCCAGCTGTGGCAAGACAGACATTTGTTTGCGTTCAGAGAGACTTCGTAGCTACGGATATTGTGAGGTACCAATGGTGGCTGGTATACGTAATCGCTCTCAAGCACTTGGTCGCGAGGGTACTTTTTGAAGTCGTCAGCTGCTCGTGTTGCTTCAAGCTCACTTACACCACGTAAAGACTCTACGCCACCAATGCCGCCAGGGTTATCCAGCTCAGCTTGAGCTACGCCAGCTAGCAAAAGACCGGCTGATAGTAGGGCAGTAATCAGTTTTTTCATGTTAATTTCTCCGCCTAAAGGCTAATTCTTTGAGAGGACTACTTCTTCAAAAGGATGAAAAAGTAGTCGCAATATTAAATACTTAAGATCGTTTCTCTAAGCCTAGGGCTTAAGCAACTTTAGTGATCTTAACTGGACACTTCTTGTAGTCTGTCTGTTTAGACAGAGGATCCGTTGCATCCAAGATCAACTTGTTGATCAGAATTCTTGCATCAAAGAATGGTACGAATACCAAGCCCTGTGGTGGACGGTTACGGCCGCGAGTTTCAACACGCACACGAACTTCACCACGTTTGTTTTCGATAAGAACTTCATCACCACGACGTAGGCCACGAGCTTTAGCGTCAGCAGGGTGCATGTAGCAAAGTGCATCCGGTACTGCTTTGTAAAGTTCTGGTACACGACGAGTCATAGTACCTGTGTGCCAGTGCTCAAGAACACGACCGGTACATAGCCACATATCGTATTCATCGTTTGGTACTTCAGGTGGCGCTTCGTATGGTGCATTGATGATCAGTGCTTTACCATCTGGTTTGCCGTAGAAGTCCCAATCAGAACCTTTCTTAGCATATGGATCTGAACCTTCTTTATAGCGCCATAGTGTCTCTTTACCGTCAACAACAGGCCAACGTAGACCACGAACTTGGTGGTAGCGATCGTATGGTGCTAAATCGTGACCGTGGCCGCGACCAAAGGCTGCGTATTCTTCGAATAGACCTTTTTGAACGTAGAAACCTTGAGCTTGTGCATCGTCGTTAAGCTCTTGAGCTTCAGACAGTGGGAATGCATCAACGTTGCCGTTTTTGTAAAGCACGTCGTACATGGTTTTGCCACGGTACTCAGGCATTTTCGCAACCAGTTCTTCACCCCAAACTTCTTCAATAGTGAAGCGCTTAGAGAATTCCATGATTTGCCATAGGTCAGACTTAGCTTCACCTACAGTTTTCACTTGTTGGTACCATGCTTGTGTACGACGCTCTGCGTTACCGTAAGCGCCTTCTTTCTCAATCCACATTGCTGTTGGAAGGATGAGGTCAGCCGCTTGAGCTGTTGCCGTTGGGTACGGGTCAGAACATACAATGAAGTTATCTGGGTTACGGTAACCTGGCAGACGTTCAGTGTTGATGTTTGGACCCGCTTGCATGTTGTTGTTACACATTACCCAGTAAGCGTTGATTTTACCGTCTTTCAACATACGGTCTTGAAGAACAGCGTGAGCGCCGGGTACCGGTGGAATGGTGCCTTCTGGAAGTTTCCAGATATCTTCTGCAATTTTACGGTGTTTAGGGTTAGCAACCACCATATCGGCAGGTAAACGGTGAGCGAATGTACCAACTTCACGCGCTGTACCACACGCTGACGGTTGGCCAGTTAGTGAGAATGGGCTGTTACCTGGAGTAGAAATCTTACCTGTAAGAAGGTGGATGTTGTACACAAGGCTGTTCATCCATACGCCACGAGTATGTTGGTTCATACCCATAGTCCAAAGTGACATTACTTTGATGTTTGGATCGGCATATTGCTTAGCCAGCTTGATAAGGTCTTCTTGAGATACACCTGACATTTCAGACGCTTTCTCAACTGTGTATTCAGCAACAGACGCTTTGTAGTCTTCGAAAGAGATAGCAGTCATTTCGCCTGAGTTAGGGTTTGCGGCTGCTTTCTGTAGTGGATCATCGTCACGCAGACCGTAACCGATGTCTGTCGTTGCTTGCTTGAAGTTCGTGTGCTTGTTCACGAAGTCCCAGTTAACGGCATCGTTTTGAATGATGTAGTTAGCAATGAAGTTAGCAATTGCTAGATCTGATTGAGGTTCGAAGATGTAACCCGTGTCTGCAAGCTCGAAAGAACGGTGGTAGTAAGTAGACAGTACGTTTACTTTAACGTGTGGGTGGCTTAGACGACGGTCTGTAATACGAGTCCATAGTACTGGGTGCATTTCTGCCATGTTTGAACCCCACAGTACGAATGCGTCTGCGTGTTCAAAGTCATCGTAACAACCCATTGGCTCATCAATACCGAAAGTGCGCATGAAGCCTACTACAGCAGAAGCCATACAGTGACGAGCGTTTGGATCTATGTTGTTTGAACGGAAACCCGCTTTCATCATCTTAACGGCTGCGTAGCCTTCCATTACTGTCCATTGGCCTGAACCGAACATACCAACACCTGTTGGACCGTTCTTCTTCAGTGAAGCTTTCCATTTCTCAGCCATCACGTCGAACGCTTTGTCCCAAGATACGGGTGCGAAATCACCATCTTTATGGAACTCACCATCTTTCATACGAAGAAGAGGTTGTTCTAGACGGTCTTTGCCGTACATGATTTTTGAAAGGAAGTAGCCTTTGATACAGTTAAGGCCTTTGTTTACAGGAGCTTCTGGATCGCCTTGAGTCGCAACCACTTTACCGTTTTGAGTACCTACTAGTACTGAACAGCCCGTACCACAAAAACGACAAGGCGCTTTATCCCACGTGATTTTTGTTTGATCAGAGCTAGCAATCAGGTTGGTTGCTGTTGCCGGTAGAGTTACACCTGCAACGGCTGCCGCTGATGCAGCTGCGTTTGCTTTCACAAACGCACGTCTTGTCATTTTCATACTTCACCCTCAAGTTGAGAATTGTTACTTCCAGTTTCTAAATCCGTTTCGTCGAGTCCAGTTTCGATTTGGTGATAAACCAAAGCTGTCCCCAAAACGTTCTTAATGTTGTTTATTGCTTCGATGGTGTCCGTTACAAAACCTTGGTTTTCAGTTTCTAGGACCACGATGATTTTGCCTTCAGGGCTATCTCCGTAGATTTCAGCGTTATCGAATTGATCGATCTCCGCTTTGATCTCATTTAGATGCTCAGGGCTCACATGCACGACTAAACTTGATATATGCACTTCATTTAGTGCCATAAATTGCTCTCGTTATTTTTGTTTTATGCATTACTCACAAGAATAGCCGAAGTAGGGCAAATTGCTACGCAGGCGCCACAACCGCTACACTCATCTAACTTGATTTTTGGTAGAGCAACACTGCCTGCTCTAAGTTGAAATTGAATGGCCATAGGTTCACACATGTCACCACAGCTTCGGCATTCAACATTTTGTTGCGCTAAACACTTATCAGAGATTTGTGCTTTTGCTTGCCAAGGCTCTCCTTGCTTTGGCTTAAAAATGGGTTCGGGACAAACATCTGCACATTGATAGCAGAACGTACACTCATCAATAGAGAAATCTACAGTGGGAAAACCACCATCGCCTACAATGATTATCTTAGTCTCACAACTCTCGATGCATTTACCGCAGCGAGTACAGTCATCTGTAAAGCTTTCTAGGCTGTCAATCCAAGGCAAACGAATCTGGCTTGAGTCAACTTTTCGTCTAGAAAAAAGACGGCGTTTTGATAGATCTACCATTAGATACCTATAGATGTTACTAAGATGTTGTAATTGTAGGTCATTATTCTATTAATATCTTGTAATGAGTCCTCACAAGTAGTGTAGTTTTAGAAACAATTGTATAAATACCCCCTAAGGGCTAATTGGGGGCATATATTGTCTTAGATCAATAAATTACGGAGCGAGTGATCACATATTGAATGGAGCTATGATTTTTGATGTGTGACAATACGATATCGCTGGCAAGTCATTTATCAATAGGAAGGCACTTTTGCTTATAAAACCGGTTTCATCTGTAACAAGTACGATAGCAAAATCTTTGCTCTCTATACTGCTGTTGTCGGTTGCTACGACTGGCTTTGCCATCTTTACTTTGGCTTCAAGTTTGAATGATGCGGAAGCGGTTAACGTGGCCGGTTCAATGCGAATGCAAAGCTACCGTTTAGCCCATGATATTCAAATAGAATCTGTCGATTATGAATCTCATATTCGTGAATTCGAAAGTTCTCTTTACTCGCCATCCATGGCTAATTTGGTCAGTTGGAATGTTCCGACAGACATCACAGAAGATTACTATTTAATTATCGGCCGTTGGCATGAGCTAAAACAGGTCTTGAATAGCGAAGAGCGCGATCACTATCTCGTGTTGGTTGAAAACTTCGTGGCTGAAATCGATGGCTTCGTTTATAAGCTGCAAGAGTTCTCTGAAGACAAGTTAATAAAGTTAGCGTGGGCTGGTGGTATCGGCCTTGGTGGGATTCTGGTCATATCTCTTTTTGTTGTTCACTTTGTACGTAAACAGGTTGTTAAACCGCTACATGCTCTTGTCGGTGCGAGCCAAAGAATCAAAAACAGCGACTTCGAGGTAGAACTCAAGGTGACCAGTAACAACGAAATGGGCATTTTGACCAAAACCTTCAACTCGATGGCCAAAGATTTAGGCGTGCTTTATCGAAACCTTGAAGATGTGGTGGATGCAAAGACGATTGAGCTGCAAAATGCGAACCAGTCGCTGCAGGCACTTTATAACTCGTCACAAGAGCTCACGGTGACGCGTATTGCTCCTGAAAACTTCCGAGCTATCTTGCAGCATCTCGTGAGCTTGGAAGGGATTGGATCACTGAGGCTCGAGATTGTCGATAACTCAGGCCGTTCATTGATTATGGATGAAGGTTACGATTCGAATTTAGACTACGAAAAGTTTGAGATGAAACTCGACGATAACGAACTTATTCTCGGCTATTTATACTGTTCATATCACCACGGGCACTCAACTAAAGCTCTGATCGAAAGCTTCATTCAACTGCTATCGAGAGCGATCTACTACAATCGTGCTCAAAAGAAAGCTGAACAGCTTATTATCATGGAAGAGCGTGCCACGATTGCACGTGAACTCCACGATTCATTGGCTCAATCACTGTCGTACTTGAAAATTCAAGTTACACTATTAAAGCGTGTGATTGGCAAACTGCCAGAGCAACAGCACCGAGAGCAATCTGAACAAATCGCGTCTGAGATCGGAAACGGCTTAGCCGACGCTTATACCCAGTTAAGAGAGCTACTCACCACATTTAGGTTGACCATTAAAGAGGGCAACTTTGGAGACGCCTTAAGTACCATGCTTGAGGCGCTCAGCGAGAGAACCGATGCGAAGATTAACCTCACTAATAATCTCTCATCGATCGAGCTTGATGCGCATAGTCAGGTTCACTTGCTTCAATTGATTCGTGAAGCAACAATAAATGCAATAAAACACGCCAATGCCGACTTGATAGATGTATGCTGTATCGATGAGGACGGTGAAGTATTAGTCGTGATAAAAGATAATGGAGATGGCTTTGACTCAAGTAGTTCCAAGGTGAACCACTACGGGATGAGCATTATGCAGGAGCGTGCGGCAAGACTGAATGGCGACTTGACGATTGAAGCGGCGCAAGGTGAAGGCTGTACAGTCATATTGAAATATAAAAGTTTGAAGGAAGTTAAAGTTGACGATTTGTAAAGTAATGCTGGTTGATGATCATCCATTGATGCGCAGAGGTATAAGCCAATTACTGAGCTTTGAAGACGAATTCGAAGTGATTGCAGAAGCAAGTAACGGCACTGAAGCGGTTGCTCTTGCTCATGAAGAAGAACCTGATTTGATCCTTTTGGATCTCAATATGAAGGGCATGTCTGGTTTAGATACCTTGAAAGCACTTCGCACTGACGGTTCTAGCGCAAACATTGTTATTCTAACGGTTTCTGATAGCCCTGCAGACATTGAAGCGATTGTAAAAGCAGGCGCTGATGGCTACTTGTTGAAAGACACTGAACCCGATGAGTTAATTGAACTGCTTAAGCAAGCACACAGCGGTGACAAGGCTTACAGCAGTGTGGTTGCTCGTTACCTAAATGATGCTGGAAGCCGCAATGATATCTTCGAACAACTGACTGAACGCGAAATGCAGATCCTTCAAGAAGTCGCGAAAGGTTACCGCAATAAGCAGATCGCTGATCACCTGTTCATTTCTGAATCGACAGTTAAGGTACATATGAAGAGTCTACTGAAAAAGCTGCAAGTGCCTTCCCGTACCGCTGCCACGGTTCTGTATCTAGAACGCTATGGTGAAATGAAGTAGGGCTTGGTCCTTTGAGATAACACTATTTCAAGCCTGACTGTTTATACATGTCTCGATAGTTTTGACGATGTGAGAAAGTGACATTAAAAAAGGCGCTGAACTTACTAAGTTCAGCGCCTTTTTATTAGGGCATTTTATATCCAAATAATCATGTCTGTTTTACTGACAATTAAGCTGCCATTGGTACTAGAACAAGCGTACCGAAGATCACCGTGATAAGACCACAGATTACTGGTACTGAAGTACGTTTAACGACTTCAAACGGGCTGATTTTACCCATGCCAGAAGTCGCTACAATTACACCCGAAACAGGAGAAATTGTACGGCCTAGGTTCGATGCTTGAAGCATTGGGATGATTAGGAACGCAGGGTTCAAGCCCATTTTCGCAGCAAGTGACGGAGCCAGTTCTACGAATGCATAGAATGGCGCGTTACCAGAACCTGTCGCGATAGCAGCAGCAACTGTTAGACCAGTCAGGATAAGCATTAATGCGATACCGCCAGCGCCAGCTGATTCAGCAAGGCCGATTAGGTTATCAATTGCACCGATAGACATTAGGCCCTGAGCAAATACGCCCGCCGCAACCAACAGCATTACTACGCCTTTAAATGCTTCGGCCATACCTTGGTAGCAAGAATCTAGGTCTTCTAGTGTTTTTTCGCCGTCAAACTTCTTCACAACGTAATCGATAACAGCGCCCACGAAAATTGAACCTACTACGATGGTGTAGATATCAAGTGAAAGGCCCGGAATGGTACGACCGTTGAATAGAAATACTCCAAAAATAGGTAAGAATGGAAGAGCAGCATAAAAAGCCGGCGCATTCGTTTCAATTTCTGAAACGTCTACTTTTTCCATTGGCGTGTTTTCTTTCTTATCTAGGTATTTGTTCCAGAAGAAAGCCGCACCCGCCATCACGATGATCGCACAGATAGAAACAGGCAGTACCGTTTGAACAGCAAACACATCAAGAGACATACCTGATTTTTCTGCTGCGATAACCACATCACCCGACGTTGGTGAAAGAATGATTGCTGCAGGTGATGCACAAACCGCCACCGCTGCTGGACGAGAAATACCCATTGCCGTCATCATTGGGAATAGGGTTGCCATCAATAGCACGCCAAGGCCTGTTGCAGAACTTACTGCTAGAGACATTAGACACGCTACGATGTAAGCCGCAACAAGAAGTACGTATGGAGATTTGATAGCAGCAAGCGGTTTAGAGAATTGTTTTACTACCACATTGTTTGCGCCGATATGCGTCATGTAAGAAGCAAAGCCACAAAGAAGCATGATTTGCATGCCTAGGCCGCCTCCACGGTACTGAAGCATGTACTTAACGAATTCTAGTGAGTCGGTAACCATGTTACCTGTTGAAGCTACCTTAGCTGGTAAGACTGTGTGACCAATAAGGCCGGTGATAAGAAGTAGGGCAAGGCCAGCAGTTAGTAATACACCCGCCGCTTTATAGCCTTTTACAATAAAGTAACCAACAGCAATAGTAATCACTAATCCGATCAAGAGCTCTAACATAGAAATCTCCACAAAGTTTAAAAAATATAAGAAAGTGTTTCAGAATATGACAATGAATGTACAGAAAACTGCACTGTGGCACGAGGCATAGTTGAGGTTGATATGATCTAAGACAAACATTTTTTTCGATGTTAATTGTGGTTGTAAATCGTGAATAACTACTGTTGTTTAGATGTTAATAAACAAATTTTGTGGCTTGTTAGAATATAACTTGGATCACCTTTGATTGTGAGGAGTTGCATACAAAGTTGTGGATTTATAAATCTATGACTTTTGGGGCCTAACGTACAAAAATAAAGAGAAATGTGTGCTTTTACATGATATCTGATTAGTTTATGAACTGAAGCCGACTGGGAACGGAAAGTTAAGTAGGCTTCAGCGAGGGTTGAATTGATGTGGAAATGCATAGGTCCTAACGTATTGGCTTAAGTACAGCTACTGACCGAAATAGTTGATAGTTAGCCGATTAGTTAATGTTCAATTCAGGATCTGCATTTGAGTAAGCAGGTAGGTCAGAACATATTACTTTTTTACAGAAGTGAATCATTCCGCGCTGAGTGACCAATAATAATTCATCATTATTTAGTGGGATATAAGCCATGGTATCTGAAGAAAGCACTGCACCTTCACTGATCATCACCTTTTCGTAAAATGTGAGCTCTCTATTTGGTATGATTTGTTCATGTTGAGTCTCGTCTAAAGAAATGTCGTGTTGGGTTACCACGTAAGTACCTGACGACGCAAAGCCAGCTTCTTTCGTAGAGACATATAACAATTCATAGCTGTTATTCTTCTTAAACTCGATATTAACGGCAGCTTGATTATAAATGACTTTTTCTTGTGGGTTGACCACCGAGGCTGTGTTGGATAAATAATGACCTTTAAGATAACTTTGAGGAATAAAGGTTGTCATCCATCCGGCCATAATACCGATTATGGCGATTGCAACGAAGATCTGTTTTTCTTTATTCACAAGTCACTCCTTTAAATTCACTTGGGAAGCTCAGAGATTTTCCTGAATTATCGATGATGATTTTTTTTCCCTTATATTCGTAAAGCGTCACGTTGAATAACTCATTAAAAGTGAACTCGTCGGATTCGATTTTACAAGAGATAAAATGTTGACCCACGAGATCTTCGCCTAGGCTATTTCTATCTAAATAAGAAAACAGATAATGGGATAAACCTGCAGTCACTACAAATAATACAATCAGTGCTAGTACACTACTTGTTTTTTTCTTAGCCGCGGTTGGTGATCTGTCTGGCGCTGTGTTGTCTTCAGGTTGTTTCGTTTCTTGTATTGGTTGCGATTGAACTATACGCAGCGCGCGTTCTTTGTCTTGTGTCACTTGTCCTGCAAATCGGTAGCCTTTACCGCGCTCAGTGACGATGATCATCCCCCTCTTATCTTCTAACGCTTTTCGGCAAATCGAGATGGTTTGCATTAGACTGCCATCTTCAACGTAGATACCTTTAGACACCCACACTTGTTCAATAAGAACTTGGCGCGTGATCACCTCATTGGGTCTCGAGATAAAAAACTTAAGTAGCTCTGATTCGTTAGAACCTATTGGGTACGTACGACCTGTCTTAAAGTGATGGATTTCACTCTCTTCTAAATTGACCTGTATATCATCATTGATAATAAATTCAGCAGACATCTGGGTTCTCATTGTTATAAGCGTTCTCACTTAAATATAACAAATACCACTATAAATATAAACTCACTCACTTTGTCTTATTTTATGTTTAAATAATTGAATTTGTTTGATTATCCCTCTTTTTATATTCCCTTATAAACCTTTTTGAGGTTGTTTAATGTGGTTTCAGGTGCTTGCCGCCAGTCGCTATTAGATCATTAACGGGTGACGCTGATTTAGTGGGTGTGGGTTAACTGCTCAAATTTCTTACGTAGTTTTATCAACGTGTCATTCCAACTCTGTGTTGCCTTGCTCTCTACGAATAAAAGTCGAGCTTACCTCCGACTCAATCGGCAATTCAAATAACGATAAATCGCATGACCACACCAGTTAAATGCGAAAGCTACGAAGGAGCTGTTTTGAAAGATTTCAATAAGCCGTATATATGTGGACTAATTACGCTTGCCTTACTCGGCTGTCAGTCTGAAGACTCGGCTCAAGATGCCGTATTGATATTGGTTCCCTACAACATTAATGAATTACCAAAACCGAACGATGGTTATGGGTATGACGAGGATGGAACAATATCCGGTGTCGGTGAAGACGTTGTCGTAATGTCATCGACTAACGACGCGTATTATCAGGACTACAACAACTCATACGCAGCCCTAGACGGTTGGGGACTTTGTGCAGAACCGATTTTGATTCCTCTAAAAAGTGTTAATTCTGATAAACGTTATCCACTCAATAACGAAACCTTAGCCGGGAATGTTGTATTAATTGATGAAATAACAGGTGATGAAGTTGACACTCAAATATCGGCCGATGGTTCCAATATAATTATTCAGTGCGAATCAGGATTAAAAGAGGGGACGACTTATTCGATCGTTGTTACTGACGGGGTAAAAACTGAATTTAATGAGCCTTTAAAAGCAGATGCCAGTTTTGATGAGTTGATTTATTCAGACGTCCCATTAAATAACGAAAAAGAAGAAGTCCTTCAAGATCAAGTACTGAGTGCTATTGAATCATATTATGCGTTATATCCAGAGAAAGGTATTCCCGTTTATGCTGCGCAGTTTAAAACACAGAGTTCGTATTCGTCGCTAGATGCAATGAAAAGAAACCATCTGCAATATGGTAGTTCATTCACCCAAGAAGAGCCTGTAATTGTAGAGGAAAAGCGGGGATATAACCTGTATACAAAAGTGCTAAAAATTCCGTCGTACTTACCTTTTACAAAAGAGAGGGAGGCGGAATGTATCGTCGATGAATTTGACCCGAAAGAAAATTGCCCACCACTGTATGAATGGATTACCAACACTTCCGGTAGTTTTCCAACTGCGGAGAATCCAATGCCTCAAAAGACAGAAGACCTTGAGGTGACGGCAGATATATACGTACCAAAAGAGTTTAACTGGAATAGTTTTATAGAGTTACCTGTCGTTATTTTTATTCATGGTGTTACAGCAGAGCGCGGCACTGCTTCTTTAATGGCTGCGGAATATACTGATAAAGGTTATGCCGTGGTTACGATCGATATGCCATATCACGGTGAGCGGATACGTTATGACTCAAGCCCTGAGCACGTGGAAATTAGTGCCCGAGCAAACAAAGCCTTCTTCATCAATATTGATTCCCCTTTAGCGCTTCGTTCTAACCTCCAGCAGTCTGTTTCTGATTTTCTGGGTCTACGCTATGCGTTGAGCCAAGAAGGTTGGGTTGATAACAATAACGTTCATCTAATCGGACAATCGTTGGGTGGGATCATGTCGGTAATGGTGAGTGAGTTTAGTCAAGCAAGCCCTGATTTTCTCTCGGATACTAATCCTAATTTTGAATTCAATACGGTGAACTTTGTTGTTCCGGGGCAGGGGCTAACCAACTTGGTTCTGTCTTCTCAAACCTTAGGCCCTGAAATGTCAGAAGGGGTTAAGAAATCCCCAGATGTTCAGCGCGGCATTGCTGAAACGGTGATACCAGATACATGTACAACAGAAGCAACGAATCAGCAGTGCATTGAAGCGCTTCGTGATTTTGTCGCACTTTCAACAGATAACGCGCTGCTTGTTAGTCAGCTAGAGGATGACATCTTCGATTTGGTTGTGACAGACCTTAAACAAGGGGTCCAAGCAACAATTGATAGTGCTGACCCTGCGAGCTTTATCTCTCGCCAAGTCGCTGCTGAGCAACCAACTCTTTTGTTAGCTGCCGTTGGAGATTGCGGGGAGACTTGTGACGTTGGTGTTGATTATGTCCCAGATAGCGTAATTCCCAATACCGCGCCAGGTAACATTCGTACTGGTACTGAACCACTGATTACTGCGCTTGGCTTAGACCCAATAACAGGCACATCAGAAAATATTAATGAAAAGCGTGGAGCAGTACGAACCACAACCGGCGGGCATGGTACGTATCTGTTCCCCTATGAAGGTCCCGTTGATGAAAATGGCTTACCGGGCACACCAGGTGAAAACATGTCAGACGTTCGTGAAGCGGTGGACACTCAACAAATTGCCGTTGCTTCGATGGTGATGACTGACGGTTCGCTTGTTGTCATTAATAACGAAGATCATATCGAAACAGAGGTGCCTCAAAATGAAGAATAAACTTTTTTTGGGCACTGCAGTTGCTCTTGTTCCTTGCCTGATTAACGCGGCCGGTTTTCAACTTAACGCACAGTCCGTAACAGGGTTAGGTCGTGCATTCGCGGGTGATGCTGTTATGGCCGATAGTGCGGCAATTGTGGCTAAGAACAGCGCTGCGATGGCTTACATCGAGCAACCAACACTTTCTGTAGGTGCTATCTATGTCGATAGTGGTATTGATGTGTCTAATGTTAGCTACACGCCAATGATTGGTGATACTGAAATGTTGGATGACCAATCATTAGACGCAGGGACATTAGTTCCAAACATTCATTATGTTCATTCTATCGAAGATTCGAAGTTCACATTAGGTGTAACGGTTCACTCCAATTTCGGTACTGACGTTGAATTTGATAACTCGTTCGAAGCTGATGAGTTTGGAGGAAAAACGGCGCTTTCCAGTATCAATGTGGGTTTCGCTGTGGCTTACGAGTTGTCTAAAAAAAATAATTTGGGCATAGGGCTAGATGTTATTTACGGTGAGGGCGAAATATACCGCCAAAACTTGTTAAACGTAGATGCAGACGGTTTCGTTTTGGGGGCTAACGTTGGTGCGACCTATCAAGTCAATGAACATAACAAGTTTGGTATTACTTACCGTTACAGCCCAGATATCGAAGTGGAAGGTGACATTACTAAAGGTGGTGTCCCTGCCGACAAGATGAATGTCCCGTTACCTGACACTCTAGAGTTTTCCGGTTGGCACCAGCTCAACGAACAGTGGGCTTTTCACTACAGCCTGCAGTGGGTGAACTGGTCTGAATTTGACTCGCTAACATCTAACTCTTATGACGACTCGATCAAAGAATATCAATGGAAAGATGCAGGGCATGTTTCTGTCGGTGGTACGTACACCATGTCGAAAGACATCGTTCTACGAGCGGGTTATATGTACGACATTTCCCCAACTGATGAACTTACATCGTTATCAATTCCTGATGTTAACCGTCATTGGCTCACGGTCGGAGGGACATATAACTTCACGGCTGCCAGTTCTGTGGACATTGGTGTCGGATTTATCATCGGAGAATCACAAGGTATTGACGAAAGCCTGACGACGATCCCAGGAACGAGTTCCAATATAACTGCTGATGTGACTGCCGATGCTCTCTTGCTCGGTGTTCAGTATCAGCATCGTTTTTAACTTTTACTTTGGAGTTCAGAACGTAAAAATTTAGGAATCATATAAAAATTGCAGGGCTCGACAGTGAGTTGAGCCCTTTTCTCATTATTAGCTGTTTTAGTATTATTTAAATAGCTGGAAGCTCATTAAGTAAGAAATAGCTGCTTAGAAAAACGTTTTAATTCAGACGAATTCAACGGTTATGGTTATTAAAAATGAAATTTACAAAGCTTAGTAAAACAATCTGTTTGGCACTGTTTGCCTTACATATCTCTCCATCGTTTGCCCAAGACTCAAACTTAATTCCTGTGACTATCGAAAAAGCGCACAAACAAGCATTCATATCTTCAATCAACGAGGTTGGCAAAATCAGGGCAACGGATTCTGCAGCATTAACATTCAGTGCCTCCGACAAAATTCTCAACATCCATTTCAAAGATGGAGATTCAGTTAAAAAAGGCGAACTGATTGCTCAATTGGACAATACCAAAGCGAAAGCCGATTTAGATAAAGCAAGAAGCTCTCTAGCGCTAGCAAAGTCGAAATTAAAGCGAGTACAAGAATTACTAAAGAAACAGCCTGACTCTATGTCTCAACAAGATGTTGAAGAACTGGGCGAACAGGCGAATCTAGCAGCGGCTGATTTCCGTCAGAAAGAAGCGCTAATGAATGACTATTTGTTGGTTGCGCCATTTGATGGGCAGTTAACCAACTTTACCCACTCAGTGGGCAGTAAGATTGATAGTGCAACCGCGTTGGTGAGCTTGATCAAACTCGATCCTGTCGAAGTTCAGTATTCAATTGGACAGTCGGATTTAGGTAACGCGCAGCTTGGACAGAACGTTTCCATCCAAGTTGATGCTTTTGTCGATGAAGCCTTTTCTGGCGTAGTGGATTACATTGCCCCTGCGGTGGACGAGAGTTCAGGCCGTGTAGAAGTACACGCGCACGTAACCAACCCAGAC
Source organism: Vibrio sp. 10N.247.311.14 (assembly GCF_041467715.1). Taxonomy (NCBI): domain Bacteria; kingdom Pseudomonadati; phylum Pseudomonadota; class Gammaproteobacteria; order Vibrionales; family Vibrionaceae; genus Vibrio; species Vibrio sp. 10N.247.311.14. The sequence goes on along the minus strand of NZ_JBFSVE010000030.1, from coordinate 24,889 downwards.
CATCGCTTGGTTCCAGGTATGTTTGCCAAAGTAAGCCAAATGACGAGCGAAGACACGACTCAAATGGTAGTTTCCCAAAATTCCGTTCAAGCAAAAGATGCAGAGCGCTTTGTGTGGGTCGTGAATGGTGAAAAGATCGATCAACGCATTGTCGAATTAGGTGTGAATACTAACGATGGTTACGTTGTAGTAGAGAAAGGCTTGAAGCTTGGCGATAACGTCGTTGTGACGGGACAACAGAACCTCAAGAAAGCGTCGTTAGTTAAGGTCATGAACCCAAATGCTGAGCAGAAAACCGTTGAGCTAGTAACTGAACCGACAAGCAAAGAGAACGCTCAACAGATCGCTGAACCTAAAGTAGAAAAGACCGTAACGCAGGTGGATGAACCACATCCGATTGAACCCTCGGTTGATTGGACGGAAGCATCGAAAGGTGTAGACGAAGCGATCAAGGAAAACAGCGAGCAAGCAGAGACCCGTGCGACTGTTGAGGATTCATCGTGCGAAACTCACAGTAAGGACACACTAAGCAAGGAAGCTGTAACGAAGGAGAATCTGAATGAAGCTTCCTGAGATTTGTATTAAGCACCCTGTATTTGCATCAGTTCTGAGTATCGCAATTGTCTTATTTGGCCTACTGTCATTTCAAAAGCTCTCGATCCAATATTTCCCAGAACATAAAACACCGTCGGCGACTGTAACCGCGGCGATCAACGGCGCGAGCGCTGAGTTCATGTCACGCAATGTGGCAGATAAGCTTATTACCGCAGCAACGGGCCTCGACAGCGTGAAAACCATGACGACGGACTGTCAGGAGGGCTCGTGTAATCTAAAAATCATCTTTGAAGATGACATTAATGATGTCGAATACACCAGCTTGATGAACAACCTGCGCAGCAGCGTCGAAGCGATTGGTGATTTCCCGCCGAGCATGACGGATAAGCCAACGGTCACGGATGACTCTTCTGACACCAGTATGCCGAGTAACATCATCACGTTTGTGAATACTGGCAAGATGTCTAAGCAAAATATGTACGACTACATTAGCCAGCAAGTAGTGCCTCAATTTAAGCATATTCAAGGTGTGGGTGGCATTTGGGGACCGTATGGTGGCAGCGAAAAAGCGGTGCGAGTTTGGTTGCAACCGGATCGTATGATGGCGCTCAATATGAGCGCATCAGACGTGGTAGGTACATTAAGTTCATACAATGCAACGTTTACCGCAGGTACCATCAAGGGGCAGGTAAGAGATTTCTCAATCAACCCAGTCAATCAAGTGACCAGTGTTGATGATGTACGAGACTTGGTGGTCCGTGTTGATGACGGCAAGATCATTCGTGTCGGCGATATTGCAGAAGTTAAAATGGGAGAAGAAAGCTTAACCCCGAGTATTCTTCGAGTCGATGACAACTTAGCAATGTCGATTCAGGTGTTACCGCTAAAAAGTGAAAACCCAGCCACAGTAGCGAATAAAGTTAAGAAACAAATCGATGTGATTCAGCCTCAGTTGCCAGAAGGCATTGAGATGAAGATGGTCTACAACCAAGCGGATTTCATTAAAGCTGCAATTGATGAAGGCTTCATGACTTTAGTTGAAGCGATTGTTTTGGTTTCAGCAGTGGTGGTTCTATTCCTTGGCTCTTTTCGAGTCGCTTCAATTCCGATCATCACCATCCCGGTGTGTGTGATAGGCGTATTTGCCGTCATGCATTTACTTGGGTTTAGTATCAACGTACTGACGATTCTCGCTATCATTCTCGCCATTGGTTTGGTGGTTGATGATGCGATTGTTGTGGCTGAAAACTGCTACCGTCATATCGAAGAGGGTGAAACCCCATTCAACGCTGCAATTAAAGGGTGTCGAGAGATCGTCTTCCCGGTGATTGCGATGACGCTAACTTTGGCGGTTGTTTACTTACCAATTGGCTTGATGGCAGGCCTAACCGCCGATCTATTTAGACAATTTGCTTTCACGTTAGCAGCAGCAGTGATCATCTCTGGGTTTGTGGCTTTAACGCTCTCGCCCATGATGTGTGCTTACTTAATGAAGCCAGTTACAAAGCCGGCAAGGTGGTACAAAAAAGTTGATGCGAAGCTGAATGTTCTGTCTGACTTGTACACCAAGGAACTTAGCAAATGGTTTGAGCGTAAAACACTGATGAGTGGTATTGCCTTGGCATTGATTGCTCTATCTGCTTTGGCGGTTTGGACAATGCCTCAAGTGTTGCTTCCAACGGAAGATACTGGTTTTGTTGAGGTCACTTCAACGCCTCCTACAGGAGTCGGACGTCAGTATCACCTAGACAACAACGAGCAACTCAACAGTGTGTTCAAAGGTGATAATTCAGTAGAAGCGAATTTATCTTACATCGAAGGGACTCCGACCAATCACGTTTTATTGAAATCATGGGGCGAGCGTGACCAGTCAGCTGATGAGTTGGTGAACGAGTTTATCGCTAAAGCGCAAAGTTCGGTCTCTGCTTATGGCATGTCTTTCAAGGTTCGCTCGGCTGATAACTTGAACATTGCCACTAATATGATCCTAGAGTTAACGACGGTTAACCGTGATACCACCGTATTGTCGGAAACGGCGAATGAGGTGGTGGAGGCGCTTGAGAGTTATGAGGGCGTGACCAACATTAAAAATTCGATGTTGCGTGACCAATTGCGTTATGACTTGTCGATTGACCGCAATGCTATCGTATTGTCTGGTGTGGATTACAGTAATGTCACCAATGCGCTATCTACTTTCTTAGGATCAGTGAAAGCGGCAGATCTACAAGCGGATGATGGCTATACGTACCCAATTCAAGTTCAAGTAAATCTTAGTGATCTTGGCGATTTCAAGGTGCTCGATAAGCTGTACGTGGATTCACAGTCGGGTCAAAGGCTTCCTTTATCTCAGTTTGTATCAATCAAGCAAGTGACATCGGAATCTAATTTCAAGACGTTCATGGGTAAAGACAGTGCTGAAATCACCGCGGACTTGATGCCCGGATATACGGCGAGCGACGTGAAGGCATACATTGATGACACGGTACCAAGTCTGTTGAAACCTGCTCAGAGCTACGAGTTCAATGGCGTAGTTAAAGACCTGGTTGATTCAACCGCGGGCGCACAAGTGCTGTTCGTATTGGCGTTGATTTTCATCTTCTTGATCTTGGCGGCGCAGTTTGAAAGCTTTGTTGACCCAATGATCATCTTGCTAACGGTTCCATTGTGTATTGTGGGCGCGATTTTGACGCTTTCGGTATTTGGTCAAAGCCTCAATATTTACTCGAAGATAGGATTGCTGACACTGGTTGGTCTCGTGACCAAACACGGTATTTTGCTGGTGGAGTTTGCCAACGAGAAACGCAAATCTGGCGCGAGTGCGAAAGAAGCGGCGATCAGCAGTGCACGTTCAAGGTTACGTCCAATCTTGATGACCTCACTGACGATGATCCTCGGTTCATTGCCATTGGCACTGGCAGATGGTCCGGGCTCATTAGGCCGTATCAATATTGGTTTGGTGTTGGTCGGTGGTTTATCTGCTGGTACGTTCTTCTCATTGTTTTTAGTACCTGTCGCGTATGTCGGTATGGCGAACTTAAAGCAAATGGATGTGCTGGCTCGACTGAGAGCGAAATCAGTATAGCGAGATCGTTCAAATTTAAGCTAGATACTTCAAGGCACTCATACGAGGGCCTTATTTGTATACGGGGTAGGAATCGAAGGGATCTTTAAAAGTCGTAGTTTAGATTCATTGAACTGTAGATTTCAGCGTTACTTTGGTCTGACGCAACGGTGGTGTTATAAATGTATTCGGTATCAAACGTGAGTGCCAAATTGCCCATCAGGATGTTCTTCAAATAGCCCTTGAGGTTGTAGTTGGTGTTCTCTTCACCGTAGGCTATGTTTGCGGTTGCACCCATAGAAAAGGTTTCAGTAAGCGTTAGTGAGCCATCAACACTCGCATTGACGATCAGCTCATAGTTCTCTTTATTCGGAAACTCTTCATCGGAGGATTGTCGTTTACTGATTCGATAACCCGGGCCTGCAGAGCCCTGCAGTTTAATTCGTTCAGTATCGTAAAAGTGGCGACCTAAACCTGTTGCGGTAATAAACTGCTTTCGATAAGTACCAAAGTGGTCGTGCTCAAAACGAGTTGTTGCGACCAAATAGGTGACTTCGTTTAAGTCATAGCTGATGCCATAGTTGGTGGTATAGCGATTGGTGCCATCTTCATCATTTTCGGCATCGGTATAATACGTATCGAACTGTACTCGTTGCCCCCAGTTTTCTTTTTTGTAGCCTACTGATATTCCTGAGTTAATCGACAACGATGAACTGGTGTTTTGAGAGTAGATAAAACCCAGTTTGGTTAACGTAGTGAAAGGCGATTCGTCTTCTTGTTCTGACTCTTCATTCAAAATTGCTTCATTTTCGAAGGATTGTTCTTCAGTAACCTCGGCTTGTTCTGTAACAACAGCTTCTTCCACCGGTGCCGTTTCTTCAGCGAATACTTGAAAAGACAGAACCATCGCCGCTAAAGGTAGCGGGTTGAAATATCGTTTGTGTAGAACAGTGTTTCTTAATGTGAATGTAGTTTTTGATATAGCGTTTATCGACATAATGGTTAGGTATATAAATTGATTTAACACGACCAACCAAGGGTTAATCGTGATGAGTAGACAGTGATCGAATCGAAAGTTTTAGTGAGCTACGACGCGATAGGCAAAGGGGAAAAGAGGGTTTTAATCGCAGAGAACCCGTTGCCCCTATGAGGGTTGAAATCTTCAATATGTACAAAAAATTCAAGGATCTCAGAGGGCTTGTCATCTTCAATCAATAAGAATTCCAACAACCCTTTTTCGATATGACACGAAAGAATGGTTTCGTTTGAATGGTCTGCTGAAACCTGTTCAACATTGATCACGACACTTGTTTCGGGTAATACATTGAAAGAGTCCTGCGCACATTTAAGAATACAGCTGCACACGTACTCTCGATATAAGGCGTTGCTTTCTGAAAGGGACAAGGTTTCTAACTTTACTTCGCCTTGGCATAAGACCTTTTTATCTTTAGGGATCACGTTGTGCTTATTAACCTGAATGTTGATTTCTAACAGGTGACCATTTTTATAGGTATTGAAGTTGTGGTTTATCAGCTTAGTGTCGACCACTGTCGCGTTCATCGGGTTCTGCTGAGCTTCAGAAAGGGCAGATAGCTTTGCTTGGCTATCGTTATTCAAAACGCCTTGCGACAATTGATTGCCTTTTGCCCAGTAACTGTAGTTCTGTACCCAATCTACAAATTCCGCTTTGTAGTGTTCGATGTCTTTCTCTGCTGCTAGCTCGACATTGTTTGTGAGGGTGTGAAACTTAGATTTGTTACCCAACAGTATATCTAGCCAGTATGGTTTGTATTCATTAAGCGCTTCCATGGCTTTGACTTTATGGTCGAAGCGAACTGTTGGCATTGCAGGCGCAGGTTCCATGGCAATCGACTCCCAATTCACTTTTGGTGTTGGAATGGTATGCACGGATTGGATTAAGTGGAGGTGCTGATTGAATAAGCTCACTTCACTTACAGCGTCCTCAAGTTGTTTGGTATTCATCTACATTCCTGTCGACTGTTGTTCTTTTAATTTGGCGCTTAGTTTATGGTCAAAGCGCCAGAACAGTATTTAAATGAATGTGAATGATCTTTCGTGAGGTTACTTGATATTGGTTTAGGAATATTTGGGGAGGAAAGTTGGGTTTATGATTGAAATAACTGCTCAGAAACACAGAGAGCAAGGCGCTCTCTGTGTTGGTCATTTTGCTACTATCGAAACTTGCTGATGAGCATTATCTCTGGCGTCTTGCGACCAAAGTAAATCGGTAATCGTTAGATGTGAAGTAGTTACGGCTGTACTCGAACACTGTGTTATTGGCGAGGTAACCTCGAGTACGTTTTTCAATGATAGGCTGAGTTGGGTCAATCCCTAACTGTTTAGCAACGTCTTCAGGCGGAAGAATCGGCACCAGTTCTTGCTCACTTCTATCAATCACCATGCCTTTGGTGTTCTCAATAAAGTCGTACTTTGATGTCTGCATCACTTGATAGGTGAGATCTGGGAATAGGGCAACAGGTAACCAAGTTTCTTCAACCGTGATTGGATTGTTGTCTATGAAGCGAACACGCTTTACGTAGAAAACTAATTCGCCTTCTTTAATATCTAGATGTTCAGACATCGCCAAAGAACAGGGCTTCATTTCAAAGGCTAGAACATCACTGTGTGTAACCACATCCAAATGCGCCCACTTTTCTTGAAAGCTCGACTGTTTGTAGATGTCGTAATTGATCTTGTTCTCTTTGACGTAAGTACCGCTGCCTTGAACGCTTTCAAGCTCATCGTTTTCGATCAGTAGTTTCAGTGCTTGCCTAACCGTTACACGGCTTACCGAGAATACTTCACGCAATTGCGCTTCTGTTGGGAGTGCTTCACCAACTTTGTATTCTCCAGAACTGATCTTTTCTCTTATTGCATCGGCGATTTGGCGATACATAGGGAGTCTTGCCATTTTTGCCTCATTTGTGCGCTAGGACAACTAGACTTTGATTAACAACCTGTACCTTAAATACGTAAATTTGCTCTATATAAGCCTTGCTTTAAAGGTTAGTGTGAGCGTCGTATCGGCGTTTTGTAGTACATATAATACAAATTAAACGATACATAACAAGCTTTCTTAAAGGATTTACCAATACGATTTAAATACAAATTAAATACAAATATGTATTGATGAGATCGTGATCACGGATTAAATGTCTTGAAGTTGTATTATTCTTCTCGTCGACAGGGACGACTGTCGTACTAATCCGTGACTATGGGACAAAGGTTATGAAACTTACTACTCTAACGAATAAGTCGCTCGTAAATCTGCAAACTACGTTTAGCAGTCGAGAAGAAGCGATTTACGCACTTGCTGACCAACTGGATCAGCAAGGCAAACTGCATAACAAGCAAGAGTACCTTGATGCAGTATTTGCTCGTGAAGAGCAAGGCCCGACAGCGCTTGGCGAAGGCTTAGCAGTACCGCATGGCAAGACTGACGCGGTTAAAGAAGCTGGCTTCGCTGTAGCAACGCTTAAAGAAGACATGAAATGGAAAGGCTTGGATGAAGACGAAGATGTAAATCTTATCTTCCTAATTGCGATTCCAAATGCAGAAGCGGGTTCTACCCACATGCATCTGCTTACTGCATTGACAACTACATTGGTTGATGACGATGTTCGCGAAGCTGTATTAAAAGCGACAACCGCTGAAGAAATCTTTGCGCTTCTTGATGGCGACAATCAACAAGAAGAAAAACAAGACAACTTAGATACAAATGCGCCGACAATTGTATGTGTTACTGCTTGCCCAGCAGGCATTGCTCACACCTATATGGCGGCTGAGTACCTAGAAAAAGCGGGAAAAAAGCTTGGCTACAAGGTTCATGTTGAAAAGCAGGGCGCAAACGGTATTGAAGATCGCTTAACTGCGGAACAACTTAACAATGCTGTGGCGTGTGTTTTTGCTGCTGAAGTTGCGATTAAAGAATCTGAGCGCTTTAACGGCATTCCTCGTGTTGAAACACCAGTTGCAGAACCGATTAAACACGGTGAGCGCATTCTTAATGAAGCGATTGAAGAGTCGAAAAAAGGTAATGGTGCAGAACGCACAGTGGCTACTGACAACAAGCCTAAAAAGTTGCCACTGAAAACTGAGCTTAAACAAGCACTGCTTTCTGGTATTTCTTACGCAGTTCCTCTGATCGTTGCTGGTGGTACTGTTCTTGCGGTTGCTGTTCTTATCGCACAAATTTTTGACCTGCAAGATCTTTACGCAACAAAAGATTCTTGGCTATGGATGTATCGCAAACTAGGTGGCGGCCTACTGGGTACATTGATGGTGCCAGTACTGGCGGCTTACACAGCTTATTCACTAGCAGACAAGCCCGCACTTGGCCCTGGTTTTGCCGCAGGTATTGCAGCAAACATCATTGGCTCTGGTTTCCTAGGCGGTGTTGTTGGTGGTTTGATTGCTGGTTATGTGATGCGTTGGGTAAAAGAGCATGTTCGCTTAGGTCCTGCGTTTAACGGATTCCTTACTTTCTACCTTTACCCTGTGATTGGTACTTTGGTAGCGGGTAGCTTGATGCTATTTGTTATCGGTAAACCTGTAGCGTTCCTAAACCAAGGTCTAACGGATTGGTTGAACGGTATGTCAGGCACCAATGCGCTGTTATTGGGTGCGATTCTTGGTCTGTTTGTATCATTCGACTTAGGTGGTCCGGTAAACAAAGCCGCTTACGCATTCTGTTTAGGTGCAATGGCGAACGGTGTTTATGGCCCATACGCAATCTTTGGTTCAGTAAAAATGGTATCAGCGTTCACCGTAACGGCTTCAACCATGATTGCTCCACGCCTATTCAAAGACTTTGAGATTGAAACCGGTAAATCTACATGGCTACTTGGCCTAGCGGGTATTACCGAAGGTGCAATCCCAATGGCGATTGAAGATCCAATCCGTGTAATCGGCTCATTCTTACTAGGATCAGTGGTTACAGGTGCGATGGTTGGCGCGGCAGGTATTGGTCTATCGACTCCGGGCGCAGGTATCTTCTCTATCTTCTTGTTACACGATTCAGGTTTGGGCGCATTCTCTGCTGCTGCAATCTGGTTCGGTGCTGCGATTGTCGGCACAGTGATTTCAACTGTTACTCTTCTGATGTGGCGTGGTCATGCTGTAAAAAAGGGTAAGTTTGAAGCAAGTACTGCAACACAGAACTAACTGAATTTTGAGTTAGCTCCTAACTCACTGCGAAATCAATATATAAAAAATAACAAACAACTGGCTGTCCTAAATACCTGTGCTCCTAACGGTTTTATTCACACAGATTCTTGGCGTGGTTTTCTGCACCCTAAATTTAGTGGCAGCCAATTTTAACCCCTTGAAAAACTTTAATTTAGTCGTATTTGAGTTCGAATTTTAGATTTACTCGAAGCGACACATTTAGGTAAATGATTATGACTACATCACGCGTACATATTACTCCACACATGCACTGGGATCGTGAATGGTATTTCACAACAGAAGAGTCTCGCATTCTTCTTGTGAACAACATGGAAGAAATCATGAACCGTCTGGAGAGTGATCCAGAATACAAATACTACGTTCTAGATGGTCAAACCGCTGTTCTAGAAGACTACTTTGCGATCAAACCAGAGAACACAGAACGCGTAAAAGCATTGGTTGAAGCGGGCAAGCTAATTATTGGCCCTTGGTATTCTCAAACCGACACAATGCAAGTTTCTGGTGAGTCAATTGTACGTAACATGATGTATGGCATTCGTGACTGTATGAAATTTGGCGATGTAATGAAGATCGGTTACCTACCAGATTCATTCAGCATGAGTTCTCAACTGCCGATGATCTACAACGGCTTTGACATTACACGTGCAATGTTCTGGCGTGGTTGTTCAGAGCGTCATGGCACGAATAAAACAGAATTCTTATGGCAATCAAACGACGGCAGTGAAGTTACGGCACAAGTGCTTCCGCTAGGTTACGCAATTGGCAAATACCTTCCACAAGACGAAGAAGGCTTGCGTGCTCGTTTAGATAAGTACTTCCCAGTGCTAGAAAAGCCATCGGTAACGAAAGACATTTTGCTGCCGAATGGCCATGACCAAATGCCGATTCAAAAAGACATCTTTGAAGTAATGGACAAACTTCGCGAAATCTACCCAGATCGCGAATTCTCAATGAGTCGCTTTGAAGAAGTGTTCGAAAAAGTAGAAGCGGCACGCGACCAACTCGACACAATCAAAGGCGAATTCAACGACGGTAAATACATGCGTGTTCACCGTACGATCTCTTCTACGCGTATGGACATCAAACTGATCCACGCAGAAATCGAAAACAAGATTGTAAATATCTTAGAACCGCTAGCGTCGATCGCTTGGACATTAGGCTTTGAATACCACCATGGTTTGATCGAGAAAATGTGGAAAGAGAGCATGAAGAACCACGCTCATGACTCTATTGGTTGCTGCTGTTCAGACAAGGTTCACGCTGAGATCCTAAACCGCTACATCCTTGCGGACGACATGGCGACCAACCTGATTCACTTCTACAAGCGTAAGATTGTTGACCACATGCCAGATCGCGAAGGTTGCGACAAACTAGCGATGTTCAACCTTTCACCATACGAGCGTGAAGAAGTGGTTAACACGACTATCACTATCCGTGCACAAGAGTTCTCTATCTTTGATGAAAACGAAAACCCTGTTGAGTACTTCATCCAAGACAAGCGCCAAATTGACCCAGGCAAAGTAGACCGTCAAATCGTTCATTACGGTAACTACGACCCGTTTATGGAGTTTGATATTCAAATCAAACGCACTGTGCCAGCAATGGGCTTCACCACGTTACACATCCAAGGTAACGAGAAGGGTGCAGTAAAAGTTGCAGAACAAAAAGACTACTTGCTAGAGAACGAGTACTACCGAATCAATGTAAACGACAACGGTACTCTGACTATTTTCGATAAAGAGACAGAGCAAGTATTCGACCAAGTCCTTCGTTTAGAAGACGGTTCTGATGACGGCGATGAGTACGATTACTCTCCATCTCGTCAGGAATGGTTACTGTACTCAGACGAATTCCCGGTGGAAACATCGATTGATCACCAAGGCTTCCAATCGGTAGCGCACATCGCTTTCCGCATGAACGTGCCTGCAAACCTAACAGAGCGTGAAGAACGCACGGGTCAAAATGGGTTCGTTGAAGCGCAATGCCAAGTGGTATTGAAGCAAGGTTCTCGCCGCATTGAAGTACGCATGGAACTAGACAACCAAGCCGACGACCATCGTGTACGTGTGCTAGTACCAACGCCATTCGTTTCTGAAACTGTGGTTGCAGATAACCAGTTCGGTTGTATTACTCGACCAACCAATGACCCTGCTATGGCCGTTTGGGAAGAAGAGAAGTGGAAAGAAGCGCCAGTTCCTGTGTATCAGTTAATGAACTTTGCAGCGTTAGAAAACGGCAAAGCGGGTATGGCGATCATGTCGAATGGTCTGCGTGAATTTGAAGTGATTGCATCTCAAGGTGACGAAAACCGAGATACCTTCGCATTGACATTATTCCGTGGTATCGGCGTGTTGGGTAAAGAAGAGCTATTGCTTCGTCCGGGCCGTCCATCAGGAATCAAGATCCCGACACCAGATTCACAAGTGCGCGGCAAGTTAGTGTGTGAATTCACGTTGTGCGGTTTCTCTGGTAACCATATTGACGCGAACATCATGGCGCAAGCACGTGACAATGTCACTCAAATCGAATGCTACAACAAGATCCCTTACAACGCGATGAAGCTGAATGTGGGCGAGCAGAACCTACCTATGAGTTTTAGCCTTCTGTCTAAGCAACAATCAGGCGCGGTGTTGAGTGTGCTGAAGAAAGCGGAAGACGAAGATGCACTGATCATGCGTGTCTACAACCCGGCAGAATCGGGTTCAGTATCGGATTCAATCTCTTTTACTCAAGCGGTTTCAAGCTGGAAAGAGACAAGCATGGACGAGCGCGTACGCGAAGGTGATGTAGCATCTGAAGAGTTCGGCCAGATAGCACCTTGCCAAGCAAAAACATTCCAAATCAAATTCTAATTTCGATAACCCGCTCACCTTGGTGGGCGGGAATGGTGAACGACAATGAAAATTGTAATTGCCCCTGATTCATTTAAAGAATCACTCGACGCTCATCAAGTTGCGTCTTGCATTGAGCGTGGATTTGCCGATGTTTTCCCTTACGCAGAGTTTGTGAAAATGCCACTCGCCGATGGCGGAGAAGGCACGGTAGACGTGTTGCTAGAGGCGCTCAATGGTAAGAAGCAACGGCTGCACACGACGGATCCAATCGGGCGTGAATGTACGGCTTATTGGGCTTCGTTGGAACAGACTGTTGATGGCGCCAACGTAAAAACTGCCTTGGTGGAATTTGCTCAAGCATCGGGTTTAGACCTATTAACCGTAGAAGAAAGAGCACCGTTAACCGCATCTTCGTTTGGTACTGGGCTATTGATCAAAGATGCACTAGATCAAGGTGTTGAACAAATCATTATTGGTTTGGGCGGCAGCGCAACCAATGATGCAGGTGCTGGCATCTTACAAGCGTTGGGAGGCAAGTTATTAGACAAGCAAGGCAACGAGCTATCTGGTGGCGGCGCCGAATTAAGCCGGTTAGCAAGCATCGATCTTGAAGGACTGCACCCTAGATGCAAAGAAGTGACGTTCGTGGTCGCGTGTGATGTGAATAATCCATTATGTGGCGAAAGCGGAGCCAGTACTGTGTTTGGTCCGCAAAAAGGCGCATCAAAAGCTCAAGTTGAACAACTTGATACTGCGATCGGGCACTTTGCCGATATCGCTCAAGCACATACGGGTACTAATCATCGCGACACAGCTGGATTTGGTGCTGCTGGTGGTACACCTCTGGGGTTAAGTCTTGCATTCAATATCCAAATTAAAGCGGGTATTGAGATGGTATTAGATGCCTTGGATGCAGATAAGGTTCTTGAAGGTGCTTCACTGGTCGTGACCGGAGAGGGGCAGATGGACAACCAAACCCTGCAAGGTAAAACACCTTTCGGCATCGCTCAGCGAGCTCAAAAGTTGAGTATTCCAACCATTGGAATTGCGGGCTCTTTGGGGCAAGACGTTGAAAAACTTTACGGCTCAATGTCTAGCTTATTTGGAACCGTACGTTCACCTCAGTCTTTAGACCAAGTTTTATCAGAAGCGAATCAAAACCTGACTCGCACTGCCCGTAATATCGCCGCCACGCTCAAGCTTGGTAGCCAGATTTTTAATGAGAAGTAATTATGTCTCTATTTAAACTCGACAACGTTATTCAAAACTACGCATGGGGAAGCAAAGACTCCATTAACCAATTGTTTGGTATTGTGAACCCAAACCAGGAACCTCAAGCAGAAATTTGGATGGGTGCTCATCCAAATGGTTGTTCAAAGGTAGGCGATACCGGTGAATCGCTTTCTCACATGATTGATGAAAACAAAATCGATGTCTTAGGCGGATACACGGCGGCTCGTTTCGGTGAATTGCCTTTCTTGTTTAAGGTGTTGGCCGCTGAAACACCGTTATCGATTCAGGTTCACCCGAACAAGCGAAAATCAGAATTAGGTTTTGAGCGTGAGAATGCACTTGGTATCCCTTTGAATGCGTCTAATCGCAACTACAAAGATCCAAACCATAAACCTGAGTTGGTTTATGCGTTGACCTTCTACAAAGCGATGAATGGCTTTCGTCCAATCGACGACATTATTGCCTTGTTCGAAGAAGCGGATATTCCTTCGTTAGCGATTGAGCTTAATGTACTAAAAGCCAATGCCGACAGTGATTCTTTGAAGTCGTTCTTTAGCGCCATTATGTCTCTTGAAGGTGACCGCAAAGCGTCTGCGCTTAATGAGCTTTATGCTGCACATGCGCGACCAGCCAAAACGGTCATGGGGCGTGAAGCTCTTCAATACAGCATCGAATTCAAACAGCATTATCCAGGTGATATTGGCTTATTTGCGCCATTAATGCTTAACACGGTTGAGCTGGCGCCCGGTGAAGCGATGTTCCTGTTCGCAGAAACCCCACATGCTTATGTTCAAGGTACGGGTTTAGAGATTATGGCAAACTCAGACAATGTGCTGCGTGCCGGTCTCACTCCCAAATATATCGATGTCCCTGAGCTTATCGACAACACAATCTTTGAGCCGATTAAGCCAGAAGATATCCGCCTTAAGCCTGTATTGAAAGAGGGCAAGATGAGTTATCCGATTCCAGTGGATGACTTTGGCTTTGATATCTTGTCTGCGACTGATGAGAGCAAGTCACAGTATCTACGTAGCGCGGAGATCTTGTTCTGTGTGGAAGGAGAGGCGACCGTCACTTCAGAAGGGCGGTCAGTTTCTCTTAAGCCCGGAGAATCGGTCTTTGTAAGTAGTAATTCAAGTGTTTACCAATATCAAGGGAATGGCATTTTGGCTCGTGCTTTTAACTAGTGCCCCCGTGCTAGCGATCAGCAAAAGAAATGTCAGAGTGCCACTGTAAAGTGGTACTCAATATTGGATTGATGGTTGTTACCTATCTGTCTTTGACAGTCATGATTATTGACCATACCCGCTACTCTGGCGGGTTTTTTCATTATTAGAATGAGCAGATATAAGCTTGTAGAAAAGACAAACCCTGCGATCAGAGCAGGGCTTTTTATTGAATTAGTACTGAGTGACTGGTTAGGCAATGTGCGTCATTTTATTAAGCACAAAGGTTTCAATACAACCTTCAGTCGCAGCCATGTAGTCAGCGATGTGTTGGCTCGCTAAGTGTTTCTCTAGATGAACTTCAGACTCCCAGTTCTCATGAAAAACGAAGTGAGCAGGGTTACTGTTATCTTGGTGCAGATCGTAGTTAATACAGCCGTCTTCAACACGGGTTTTATCGATCAATTTAATCATCTCAGCTTTTACAAGCTCAGTTTTGTCTTCTTTAGAGACGATCGTTGCAATAATAGTCAGTTTGCTCATTTTCAATTCCTTCGCTTTAAACTCGGTAAGTTTAAGTAATATAAGTATAAATTCAGAATGAAGAAAGAGTTCTGAAATCCAATAACTATGGTTCTTACCATCCACAATTCAAACTCGAGAGCATAGGGCCAGAGCCGAGTAGGTTATGCTTATTAAAAAAAGCCCTCATAGCAATTGAGGGCTTTTGAATAAGAATCAAACTGTGTTGTTACTGGGGTGTTAAGCGTACTGTTTTAGCTTAAGCGTATTGCTCAACCGTCATTGCCCAATTTTTCTTCTGTTGTTCGAAATTCATTTTGATTTGCTGATAACGAACCTTAAGAACAGAGTGTTCGTACTTCTTCACAACGTCTTCGCGCTTGCTTTCAAGTAGCTGTTTTTTAACTTCGTAATATTCGTTCATGTTTGATACTAGAGCATCAAACTCTTGTTGAAGCTTCTCTGCGATTTGTTGCTTGTCGGCACGATGCATGATTTTTTGCTGGGTGCGTTTAAGTAACATTGACGCTTCAGCTTTCTCAATACGAGCTTGAGGGGTTTTCTTAAGCTTACTTGCCAGTCCCATCAACGAAGCACTCTTAATCAACCATTTTGTTGGATCGTATTGCCACCAGTAGATGCCGTTACGGTAGTCGTTCTCAAAGATGTGGTGGAAGTTGTGGTAGCCTTCGCCGAAAGTGAGTACTGCTAACACACCGTTATCACGCGCTGTGTTTTTGTCAGTAAAAGGTTGGCTACCCCAGATGTGAGCAAGAGAGTTAATAAAGAATGTTGTGTGGTGGTTAAGTACCAAACGAACTGCACCTACGATTAACAACATGCCAATCACGTCACCGTAAATCACGCCTAAAGCGATAGGAACACCGAAATTCATTAGTAATGCTAACAGAACATAGTGCTTGTGCTGCCACATAACAATCTTATCTTTTTTAAGGTCACGGCAGTTTTCGTAGTTTTCGTACATTGAGGTGCTGTAATTACGAATCATCCAGCCAATGTGTGAGTACCAAAATCCACGTTTTGCAGAGTATGGGTCTTTGTCGTTGTTATCGACATGCTTGTGGTGAACACGGTGATCAGAAGACCAGTGTAGCGCGCTGTTCTGCAGGGCAAATGCACCACCTAATGCAAACAGGAATCTTAGGCTTGAATGCGCTTCAAACGCTTTATGTGACCATAAGCGGTGATAACCTGTCGTGATTGAAAGGTTACAGAACGTAAAGCAGATTGCTAGCCATATCCAGTGCTCCATGCCATAGCCAAAAAAGTAGCCATAAACGGGAGCCGCTACAACAGCAAGCAGCATACTAAAAGAGAACACAAAAATATTGAGCCAGATTAATGGCGGCTTTTTTGTAGATTGTTTGTCGGCACTATTCATTAGCAAATTTCCATTGGGCTTACATCTGTGCGCTAGAATATCAGCGTACACGTGTAAGTCAATATTGAAAGTGTAAACGTGTATTAGTATGTTTTGCTTAAATATTGTATAAAGGTAGTGTGAAATGTAGTAGCAAGTCATAAATGGAAGTACTAAGGGCTAATAAATGGAAATTAAGGTAGCTGAATATAAAGATTATGAGCGGATTGCCCAATTACACGCGGATAGCTGGAAGCTATATTACCGTGGCATTCTTGCTGATGATTACCTAGAACATGATGTTTTGGAGGACAGATCTGTTATTTGGCAGACTCGTTTGATTAATCCTCCTTTCAACCAACATGTTTTATTGCTTGAGGAAGGCGGTTTACTGGTTGGTTTTGTCTGCGCGTTCGGTAATCACAACTTTGAGCGTGGTACGTTCATCGATGCGTTACATGTAGATAATAATTATCGTGGACGAGGTGTAGGCAAGCGTCTGTTGTCTGAATTGTCGAAGTGGTTGCAGCAATACTATTCGGACTCAGGGCTTTACCTAGAGGTGATGTCTGAGAACCACCAAGCGATTGCTTTTTATCAGGCGATTGGTGGCAAAGAAGAACTAGAGCAAGTTTGGAACGCACCATGTGGCAGCCAAGTGAATGAAAAAGTGATTTCTTGGAGCTCTCCCGTTGAACTTGAACAGAAAACAGCGAGCGTTGTGTATTCTTAGTCGATTCTTGTTGAATACTGTTTTTTTGCTGAGTAGCAGGTTCTTAACGAAGCTATTTTAAAGCATAAGAACAAAGACAAAAGCCCCGAGTATTAAGTTGCTCGGGGCTTTTTTGATTGAATTAGTGGTCGTTTTAATGATTCGCAAAGATGCGTGAAATATTGGGCGATTAATCACACCATGTGATCTTATTCCTACCGCCTTTTTTCGAAATGTAGAGTGCTTGGTCAGCGTCGTCGATAAGCTGCTCGACAGAACCAAGGGCTTGAGGGGCATGTTTCACACCGATTGAAATTGTTACTTCTAATCTAAGGCGAGTAGGGGATTCTAAAAGGGCATTAACTAGCGATTCAATTGAAGCCTCGGTTTCTCCTTGGACCAGCACCAAAAACTCTTCACCGCCGTATCGAAAGCAGTTACTGCTAGTCGGTAGTCGTTTTTGAATCTCATCGGCCAGTTCTTTAATCACCATGTCACCCATTTGATGGCCGTAGGTGTCGTTAATCGATTTGAAATGATCAATATCTATCATGATCGATGTAATGGATCGCTGACGGTCTATGCTCGGTTCTATCACCTGATGAAGATAAAGGCGGTTGTAGCAACCTGTTAGTGCGTCTTGATAGGAAAGGGCCTCGAACATATTGGACTGTTTGCGAAGCTGAATCGCTTGTTTGCGGAGTTGCTCGGATTGAGCGAAACGTTTGTGTACTTCCAGGTCACGTCTAATACAGGCCGCTGAGATTAGGATGTAAGCCGAGATATAAACGGAAATTATTTCTATTTCATGCTCTGGCTCCGCTTCATAAAGCAGTGGCGCAAGGCCGATGAGATAAGCCAAAAAGATAAACGACAGCGTAGATATACTGTATCTGGCTGACAATCTTGAAAACGTACCAATGTAGATCATCACTAAAATGATGCCACCTTGGTAATCGAAGTTGTTCAGCTCGATGGCTAGTCGACCGACATAGACCAAGAAAAGTGAGCTAATTACAAGGAAGGCACTTTCTACGAGTTCCAAAACGTTGGGTTTGTTTGTAATACAGTATCTGGCGGCGGCCATCATCAATAAAAAAAGTATGACTCGGAAAATGATAGGCGTAATGCACTCGCTACCAAAGTGGATGTAGTCGGTGACGATAAAAGCACAGAATATTGAGATAGGGATGTAGATGAAATTTATGTACGGCAAATAAATTTCATTATCGAAATAGGTTTTAAATCTTTGATTCTTGAACCCAGAATAAGAGCGCATTGAGAAATTAGCCGAGATTGATACACAATAATTTGCTTAGTATGTCACAGTCTTTGGGATTGTAAACGACCATTTCTATAGATTTGTCAGTATGTTAGCTAGATCAACAAACGGTAGCGGGCAATATTCACGCTCTATTATCGATAGAGCGTGAATATCTAGAGGCTGGTGTAACAGTGGTAAACAGAAATTAAAGCAGATTATAAAAACTAATCGCGATTAACGCTTGTTCTTCAGGTAACGCTTACGACGCTCTTCTTTTTTCTTAATCTGTTGTTCCGCTTTCAGCGCAGCCGCTTCTTCAACTTCGATCAGCTCTTGTGTGATCATTTCTGGCAACTCAAGCGTTACCTTACCTAAAGTGCCATTACGCAATTCGTGAAGCAGGATTTCTGAACATTTGTGAATGTCGATATGACCACCGGCACGAAGTGCACCACGCTTACGGCCAATCGCTTCCATCAGTTCGATGTCAGACTCAGGCAGCTCTTCAATTTGGTAGCGCTCTTGCAAAAGGTTAGGGTACTGTTTTGCTAGGTACTCTACTGTGTAAAATGCCACTTCATCGTATTCCATTGCTGTATCTTTTACAGCACCTGTTGCAGCCAAGCGGAAGCCACTGTGTGGGTTTTCTACTTTAGGCCAAAGGATTCCTGGAGTATCTGAAAGGATCACGCCATTTTGCAGATTGATACGTTGTTGGCGACGAGTTACCGCAGGTTGGTTACCAGTAACCGCAATCGTACGTCCAGCCAAGCAGTTGATGATGGTCGATTTACCCACGTTCGGGATGCCCATGATCATTGTACGAATGTTTTTGCCCATCTGTTCACGGTGCGGTGCCAGTTTACGTACCAGCTCCATAACGTGGTTAACTTCTTCTTTTACGCTAGTCGTAATCGCAATCGCTTTAACGCCTTGCTCCTTCTCGAAGTGCTCAATCCAACGTTGAGTCAGTTCAGGATCTGCAAGGTCACGCTTGTTCAGCACTTTTACACAAGGCTTATCGCCGCGCAGTGAAGAGATCATTGGGTTTTCACTACTGAACGGGATACGAGCGTCCAGTACTTCGATGATCACATCAACTTGTGGGATAACTTCTTCGATTTCTTTGCGGGCTTTATGCATGTGACCCGGAAACCATTGAATAGACATAGAGATAAACCTTGATAAATATATTTGCTGCACATTGTAAGGGTTGGATGATACGTGTAAAGGTATATCTATCCCGACCTTCAATGAGCTCAGTGAGTTTGCTTGAAGTATAGGCGACTTGGTGATGTTTATTTAGCTGATGATTGACCTATTGAAGGTGGGAGCCGCTAATCTTGTAAAGCGTAAAAAGCCGCTATGTCTTTCAAATCTTGATCGTTAAGCTTACTTAGTTGCGCTCGCATCATATCCGCGTAATCGCCCTGCCTATCTCCGGTTTGATACGCTTTCATTGTATTAAAGAGATAGGTTGGGTCTTGGCCAGAAAGCTTAGGATAGGAGTTATTAGTCGATTGACTGGTAGGGTTATGACAAAAAACGCAGCTTGGTGATTTAACTTTACCTAGTTCAGCGTCGCCAAAATCAGAGGCATGAAGGTTAGAGGAAAGAGCTAGCAATATTAGAGCGAAGGTTGGGTAATGCACGTTTTTACTCCGGTAAAAACATGATTATAAAGCTTCCCCTAAGAGGAAGCTCAAGTCTTATTTGTTCTGGGTGAACATTTAGTATGGCTTAAAGCGCATTTTCCAACTTAGTTAGGAAAGTAGCGATGTCTTCTGAACTGATATCTCTATGAGTAACAAATCGAACAGGGTTCCCTGGTGACATCGTAATGCCTTGTTCGCCCAGTTCGCGTGCGATTCGGTTGATATCCACAGACTCATCTAACTTAGCAAATACAATGTTAGTTTGAATGAAATCAGGGTTAACAGAAAAACCTTCTAGTTTGCTTAAACCAATCGCTAGATTTTTTGCGTTCTCGTGGTCAGCTTTAAGTTGAGCAACGTTCTCAGTCAGTGCCATTTTACCTGCTGCAGCAAGAATGCCTGCTTGACGCATACCGCCACCCACCATTTTACGTAGTCGACGTGCTTTAGCGATGTACTCTTTACTACCAAGTAGCAGAGAGCCAATCGGAGCACCTAAACCTTTAGATAAACAAATCGTCATCGAATCGAAGTGTTGCGCGATCTCTTTAATGTGAACGTCTAACGCGACTGCCGCATTGTATACGCGTGCACCGTCTAAGTGCATCTGTAAACCATGTTGGTTTACGAACTCACGAGCTTCCGCTAGGTAAGACATTGGCAGCACTTTACCATTGATCGTGTTTTCTAAACTAAGAAGCTTAGTACGAGCAAAGTGGCTGTCGTCGGGCTTAATCGCAGCGGCAAGCTTTTTAAAGTCTAAAGTACCGTCTGGGTTATTCTCGATTGGTTGAGGTTGGATAGAACCAAGGACCGCAGCGCCGCCAGCTTCGTATTTGTAGTTGTGCGCCTGCTGGCCACACAGATATTCATCACCACGCTCACAATGCGCCATTAAGCCAAGAAGGTTGGCTTGTGTACCTGAAGAGGTAAACATTGCCGCTTCAAAGCCTGTCTCATTTGCTGCCCACTGTTCTAGTTCGTTGACGGTTGGGTCATCGCCATAAACATCATCGCCCACTTCTGCGTTTGCCATTGCGTCACGTATAGCTTGCGAAGGTTTAGTTACGGTATCAGAACGAAAGTCCATGTTTCTCTCCTAGAGTACTTTAGGTAGCCATATAATTGGCTATAGATGGCCACATAGTTGGGCTTTACTTAAACAAGCGATAGTTTTGGTATCAGTGATTTGATCGTGTCGTATTTTGTCGTGCAGTTCTTCTAGGCTTAGTTCGATCACCTCTATGACTTCATCTTCGTCGCATTTAAAGCGGGTAGTGAGGCTTAAGTCTTTGGCGACGAACAAATGCTGAATCTCATCACAGAATCCAGCTAAAGGGGTGACTTGCCCCAAGCTTTGAAAAGAAGTTGCACTGTAACCTGTTTCTTCTTCCAGTTCGCGTTGGGCACATTGAAGAGGTGTCTCATCTATTTCCATCGTGCCTGCGGGTAGTTCCAAAAGCCATTTCTTTAGAGAAGGGCGGAACTGGTTAATGAGGATGATTTTTCCAGACGAAGTGATAGGAAGAATAACTGCCGCGCCAGGGTGATTGATTGTTGTATGTTTTACCACGACGTTCGTAGGGAGCGTCACGTTCTCCTCTATGAGAGAAATACTTTTCCATTTATGGATAACTTTACTCATGCAGTCTGGCCACATTCCTTGCCAATTTTTCGTATAACGGAAGACGTGCACCACCATAACGTCTATGGTGTCGAAAATAAAAGAAAAATTAGGTTTCGTATTAGATTTAGTTTCACGCCGTTCGTGATGTTACTCTCATAATTGGAATCTATGATTGCGCCAAAATTACCGACGTAACCATCTGATATAAATGCAACTCAATAATAAAATGCACTTGTAACAAAGCGCTAACAAATGTATAAAAACAATTCTACACTCTCAACTGTTCAAAGATTTTCGGAGTAACGCATGAACCCTTCTATTTCTTCACATGCTGACAAGGCGCTACTCTCTGAAAGAATCAATAAATTAGCGCATGCTCTGTCTGATGGTGTCTACGAAAGAGAAGACACCATTAAGCTTTGTTTACTGGCTGCTTTGGCTGGTGAAAGCGTGTTTCTATTAGGCCCTCCGGGCATCGCAAAAAGCCTTATCGCGAAACGTCTCATTCAGGCTTTTGATAACAGCAGCTATTTCGAATATTTGATGACTCGTTTCTCTACTCCCGAGGAAGTGTTCGGCCCACTAAGTATCCAAGAATTAAAAGACAACGGTCGTTACGTAAGACTAACCGAAGGCTACCTACCAACTGCACAAGTCGTCTTCCTCGATGAGATCTGGAAAGCCGGCCCTGCAATCCTAAACACGCTACTTACTGTCGTTAACGAAAAGACTTTCAAAAACGGCAGTGATATTGAACGTGTACCGATGCGTCTACTAGTATCGGCATCCAACGAACTTCCAGATGAAGACAGCGGCTTGGAAGCACTTTATGACCGTATGTTGGTACGCGTGTTCGTGAACCGTATTCAAAACAAACAAAACTTCAAATCGATGCTGACGACGGGTACTTCTCAAGAAGCGGTAATTCCAAAAGGTTTGGCGATTACGGACATTGAATACCATCAATGGCAGAAAGAGCTCGATAAGCTGGAACTGACAGACAATTCGTTTGATAAGTTGTTTGAACTAAAAACCATGCTTGAAGAGACGGTTAAGAAGCAAGGCTCTGCTTCAGAGTCAGAATTGTATGTATCAGATAGACGCTGGAAGAAGGCCGTTAAACTATTGAAAGCGAGTGCGTTCTTTAGTGGTCGCGATAGCGTGAACCCTCTGGATATTATGCTTCTGCAAGATTGTTTGTGGCATAGCCCAGAATCACGTGATGTGGTTCGTAGCGTGGTGAAAGACTTTGCATTGAACCGAGCGTTTGATCAACAAGAGTCGAAAGCTCAAATTGAAATATCTCGTGAAGAGTTAGAAGAGATTCAAGACGATGTTGAATCAACGTTGTCGGTGTCACTTTCTATGGAGTCAACCAGTGGCTTGTTGCGTAAAGATGTTTACCAGAATGACATCAAGAACGCGAAAATGTACAGCGTGGGCAGTGCTTACAATCTAGTGAAACTGGTTATGCTGCAAAGCAACATGTCGGTTTCTGAATCTGAGAAAGGCGATAGCCGTTGGGTATACGTAGCCAAAGACGATTTTGATCGTGTTCTTAAAGAAGGTCACGGTGATATTTACGGTTACGTAAACGAAAATAAAAACCTATGCCGTTTAAAACTCGACTTGGATGCATCAAACCAATTAGTGATTAAAGACATCGCCAATCGCTCTGTATTGGTGAGTGTGGTTACTACTGACGGTTTAGACCAAGAACTGTACAACAAGTGGTTGAGTGGCGCTGAGAAAGCCTTAGAACAGTTAACTGAAGCTGAATTCAAGTTAAAACGCGTTCGTACTGAATTCCATGATGCATTACCTCATAACTATATTGACCCTGATTTACCAAAAGCGATGGAAGCAAGTTTGCAATCGGTAACGCAAGATCTTGAAACCACGAAAGTGAAGAGTGCCAAGATTGCTCAGCGTATTAAGTTTATGAGCCAGTACTTCGAGTAAGAGGAGAGCATATGTTAGGAGCAGACGGCTTAAACCTCGCTTTGATGGTGGCTGATTCAGGAATCATTGATACCGCGATGAATGATCTCATCGCTCGTTCTCAAGTCATGATGGCTGCAGAGAACAAAGGTGTGAAAACCTCAGTGAAAAACCACTTAGTTAAATGGCGCGGTAAAGTTAAAAAACGCGTTACTAAGGTGTGTGAAACTGATCGATTCCAAGAGGAAATCGCCCTTTACCAAGAAGTGATTTACTGGGATGAACCTCAGTTCTTTGATGAGATTGACAGCGTTATCAAAAAGCTGGAGTGGCACTCAGCGTTTTATCTACAAGCTCGACGCCTTATGGAGAACAACAAGGGTGTTTATAACGCGATGTTTCCACACTACTTTTGCGACCAATGGTACCAATCACTTTCTGATGCGATTAAACAAGCTCAAGTAACTGAACTTGAAACAAGCAAAGAAAAAGTCTTAGCCGATCTTTATCAGCGCATGGAAACCATGAAAAACATGGATAAAGTGACTGAGTCGGGTGATGAAGGCAGTGTAGGGCGCTTGTGGGACATGGCTTCTGCCAAATTAAGCAAAACAGACCTTACCATCATGAAACGTCATGCTGAGTTCTTGAATAAGCACAAGGGCTTGCAAGAGATCGCTGAAAAGCTAGGCCGTATGGCTGGTGAGGAAGATGATCCTTCGCTACACAAAGCCCCTGTAGAAGAATTGCAGGTGGTTGAAGAGAAAAGCGATGAAGCGGTCGATGATATTGTCGGGATTCATGAAAGTGATGACCTTAACAAGATGCTGCCAAACGAAACCATGTTCTTAGCTTATCCTGAACTTGAGGTTATCTTTTACAAGCACTTGGCCGACAAGCGTTTACTGAGCTATCGCTCGCAAGGTAAATCACGCACGTTACGCAAAGTGAAGGCGCAAAAACCAGATAGCAAGAACATCGATATTGAAAAGGGCCCGTTTATCGTCTGTGTGGACGCTTCGGGTTCTATGAGTGGTTTCCCTGAGCAGTCTGCTAAAGCAATGGCTTATGCCTTAATGCAAATTGCTCTTGCAGAAGAGAGAGACTGTTATGTGATTCTTTTTTCTTCTGAGCAGATTACCTATGAGTTAACAAGGCAAGATGGCCTACGTGAAGCGAGCGACTTCTTAAGTTACTCATTCCACGGCGGTACGGATTTGGAACCTGTTCTCATGAAGTCGATTGACCTAATGACTGGTGATAAATACAAGAATGCCGATTTAATCGTACTTTCTGACTTTATTGCGCCGAAACAATCAGACGAAATGATTGCTCAGGTTGAAAAGTTGAAAGAACACAAAAACCGTTTCCATGCGGTTAGTCTTTCTAAGTATGGCAACCCTCAACTTATGACTATGTTTGACCACTGCTGGGCGTATCATCCGAGTCTTGTCGGTCGTTTTATGAAGAAGTGGTAGCGCTAGAACATCTTGTTTAACTCGATTTTGCTGTGTGTTTTTTGATTAAAGAGATCGAACATGCAGCAATTTGATTTAAATGTCAGCAAACGGAATTTAAATTCACTTTTTTGTTTGACTATCTCCCCTCAATCCGTAAAGTAGGCACCCGAACACAGCGGTGCGGCTTACTTAAGTCCCTAAAGTGTTGAATTAAAAAAGGCGCCTTGGCAGAGTGGCTATGCAGCGGATTGCAAATCCGTGGACCTCGGT